>CAZXTW010000023.1:0-20184 GCA_964643525.1 uncultured Roseivirgaceae bacterium | reverse complement strand
AGCAGGCCATTCAGTTTATACACTGCGTACCCAGCTTTTTTAAATGGATGCAAAGTGACGGCATTGAACCAAACCAGCTAAGCCACCTGAAGTATGTACTGCTGGCCGGCGAAAAAATTATTCCGCATGAGCTGGCCCACTGGAATGAGGTAATTGGCAGCCGCGTAAAGCTGGTTAACATATACGGCCCTACTGAAACCACTCTGGCCAAAGGAGCGCATGTAATAGAACCGGCCGACCTGCAAAAGACTTATATACCCATTGCGCCCATTCAAGGGGCCCAGTTCATGTTGCTTAACAACAACCTTGGCCTTGTGCCAAAAGGCAGCATTGGTGAAATATACATCCGCACCCCCTTCAGAACGCTGGGCTATTTAAACAGCAAAAACAACCTGGTACCCAACCCCTATGGCACCCATGAGGCAGATTTACTGTACCCTACCGGCGACCTTGGGTGCCTGCACCTGAACGGCGATATTGAGATTGTGGGCCGGCGCGACCACCAGGTGAAAGTGAGGGGCATACGGGTTGAGCTGGATGATATTAAAATGAACCTGCAGCAACACGCCGATGTGCTTGAAGCCCTTGTGGTGGCCCAGCACGACCATGTGGGTGAGTTGTTAATTGTGGCTTATTATACAACAGCCACTACTGAAGCCATAGCGCAACTGCGCCAGTGGCTCAGCACCAGGCTGCCCGTGCATATGCTGCCCAACCATTTTGTGCTGCTTGACGCCATACCCAGACTGCCCAATGGCAAGGTAAACCGCAAGGCACTGCCCCAGCCACAGCAGCATAGCCAGCATGAGACTGCCCCAGAAAAGGCTGTGGGCCATGAAAACGACCTTTTGGCTACGCTATGGGCCAAGGTGTTGAAGGTAGAGCAGGCAAGTATTGGCGCCCAGGACGATTTCTTCGAGCTGGGCGGGCATTCAATTCGTGCCATGCACCTGGCCAATGCCCTGAGCAAGGCGTACAACCTGGCTGTAGAGATAAACGACATTTTTGAACACGCACAGTTTAATGCTATGGCGGCTTGGCTTACCGGCAAAAACGGCAAAAGCCTGGGTAATATACCTAAGGTGGCGCCAAGGCCCAGCTACCCGGTAGCATCGGCCCAGGAGCGGATGTATTACCAGCATATGCTACATGGCGAAAGTACTTCGTACAATGTTTCGGCAGCGGCCATGGTTGAGCAACCGCTGGACCTTGAACGGCTTACGCAAATCTTTAACAGCCTGCTGCAAAGGCATGAGGTGTTGCGGTCTAACTTTCACCTGACAGACCATGGTGTTACGCAAACCGTGCAGCAACAGCCCTGCTTTAATCTAACAGTGCTTGACGCACATGCGGCCGCAGGCGACCAGGAGGCATTTTACCAGTTTATACAACCCTTTGACCTGGCCACTGACCTGTTGCTGCGCGTTGCTGTGCTTACCAAGGGCCAGGGCTACCTGCTGTTTGTTGACACCCACCATATTGTTTGCGATGGTATTTCAATGAATGTATTGATACAAGACTTTCAAAAGCTTTATGAAGGGCAAACACTTGAGCCACTGGCTATTCAATACAAAGACTATGCCTGCTGGGTGCGCGAAGGGGCTGTTGATATAGCCGCAGAAAAGGCCTACTGGCAAGCGTGCTTTGAAACACCCCTGCCTGATTTGGGCCTGCCTGCGCTGGATGTTGACACCACCCATGGCTATGAAACCACTGCCAAGGCCACCCTTGAGGTAGATGCAGAAACGGCCAGCCAGTTAAAAAGCCTGGCCCAGAAGCATTCTATTACCCTGTTTATGCTGGGGTTAAGCGCCACCTATTTAATGGTAAACAGGGTTACAGGCAATGAAGATATTGTGCTGGGCACTGATACCACAGGGCGGGTGCACCAAAACACCAAAGATTTGATGGGCACATTTGTAAATGTGCTGCCGCTAAGGCTGGGCATTACGCCAGATATGCCAGTTACCGAGCTGTTTGCCCATGTAAGGCAAACCGTGCTGGCCGCCTACCAGAACCTGCATTTTCAGTATGAAGAGATTCTGGAAATGGTGAAGTCAATGTACCCTGACAATGACCAGCTGATTCGCGTGCATGTATCCTACAACAATGTGGTAGACTCTAACCCCCTGCAGGGCTTTAGCAATGCTGGCCTAAGCAGCAAACGCAACCAAATTGCTGAGTTTGAGCTGAAGATTGAAATCAGCGAAACTGCTGCCGGCCTTAACATTGATTTCATATACAGCGAGGCGCGGTATGATGCGGAAACCATTGAGTTGATGAGCAATTACCTGCAGGATATATTCAAGGCACTGATATGGCATGAAGCTGAAACCATTGAAGCCATTACGCTAGGCGACGCTGTGTATTAATCATTGCTGCTATCACCATAACCTTTGATACAATACTTCTGTGGCATTACCCTGCAATAGCAGAAGCAACTGCCATGGCCTATGCTGTTTACCAACAGTTATTGATAACTCTCTAATTCATCTGTACAACCCTCATGTTTCCCTTATGATTGATTTCAGTCTTTTCTTTTTTTCTAACTACCAGGTAGATGCAAACGACAAATACAGTTTGCTGCTTAAATGCGCCAAATTTTCTGACCAGCATGGGTTTAGTGCCGTATGGACACCCGAAAGGCATTTTCACGAATTCGGCGGGTTGTACCCTAACCCTTCGGTGGTAAGTGCAGCATTGGCCACTATTACCAAAAACATTGAGCTGCGGTGCGGCAGCATTGTTTCGCCCCTGCACGATGCCATTAGAATTGCCGAAGAGTGGTCGGTGGTTGATAACCTCTCGCATGGCCGTATCTCGCTGTCGTTTGCCTCTGGCTGGAACGGCAACGACTTTGTGCTGGCGCCAGATGCTTATGCAGACAGGCACGCCCTGATGTTAGAGCAGATTAATACCGTGAAGCACCTCTGGGCAGGTGGCAAAACCAAAAGAAAAAATGGGTTAGGAGAAGAAATTGAAGTGGGCGTGTACCCGGCGCCCATCCAACAGGATATACCCATCTGGATTACTGCCGCCGGCAACGAGCGCACTTTTATAGATGCCGGTAAACGGGGCTTTAATGTACTTACCCACCTGCTGGGGCAGGAAATTGGCAGTCTGAAAACCAAAATTGAAAAATACAGAGAGGCACGGGCAGCCCACGGGCACGACCCCGCCACCGGCAAGGTAGCCGTAATGCTGCACACTTTTGTAGGCGAACAGCTGAGTGAAGTAGAGCGTGTGGTAGAAGAGCCTTTTATTAACTACCTGCGCAGCGCCACAAGCCTGAGCAAATTCCTTTATGAAAAAGAAGGGCTTGACCCCGACCAAATACCTGAAGCAGATAAAGAAATTATGCTGCACCGCTCATACATGCGATACAGCAAAACCTCTGCACTGATTGGTACAGTACGCACCTGCCGCCCTATGATTAAGCGGCTGGCCGCCATTGGGGTAAATGAAATAGCCTGCCTGGTAGACTTTGGCATACCTGAAAGCACCGTGGTAGAAAACCTGAAACACCTGGGCAACCTGGCCGAAAGTGTTAGCCTGCAAGAAGCAGCAATATTAAACTAAAGAAAAATTAACAATATTAATATTACCTAATATGTGTGGTATAAGTGGTTTTATAAACTTTGACCGTGGTATTTCTGAACAAGATCGTGAAACGATTAACGCCATGAACGCACGGTTAAAACACAGAGGCCCTGACGCTCAGGATTCCTACTGTTTTGACAATGTGGCTTTAGGGTTTAGCAGGTTAAGCATTATTGGGCTTGACAACGGTATGCAACCCATCTGGAATGAAACTGAAGATATTGTACTGGTATGTAACGGTGAGGTGTTTAATTACATTGAACTGAAAAAAGACCTGATAGAAAAGGGCCACCGTTTCAGAACACAGTCAGATATTGAGGTTATACTGCATTTGTATGAAGAGTACGAAACTGAGTTTCTGAACAAGCTAAACGGCCAGTTTGCCTTTGCTTTGTACGATTGCAAAAAGAAAAGAATGATGTGCGCCCGTGACCACATGGGCATAGTGCCGTTTCATTACACCCGTGTTGGCGATAATTTTGTGTTTGCTTCAGAAATTAAGGCCATTCTGGAGCACCCTGCCGTAACTGCCACACTTGATATGGTGGGGCTTGACCAGGTATTTACGTTTGCCGGTCTAATAAGCCCAAGAACCATGTTTAAGAACATTAAAAGCCTTGAAAACGGGCATTACATTCTTGTTGATCAGCATGGTAAAATTAAAGATGTAGAGTATTGGGACCTGGTGTACCCTGAGCAGGAAGTACAGCTCAATGGCAAAAAAGAAGACGACTATATTGAAGAGATAGAAGAACTGCTGAACAAGTCAATCAAGTTGCGTTTACGCTCTGACGTGCCCTCGGGCATGTACCTGAGCGGTGGGCTTGACTCGTCAATGATTACCATGAAGGTGAAGGACTTCAGCAATGGTACTCGCAAAGAAGTGTTTTCAATTGACTTTGCTGAGTCTGAGCTATCAGAAACAAAGTACCAGAAGCTGGTGGCTAAAAGAAGCAACTCACGCTTAAACAAGATGACGTTCTTCTACAGTGACATTAGTAAGCAACTGCCCAGGGCCATTTACCATTGCGAGTGCCCCATTAAAGAAACCTACAACACGGCCTCACTGTCATTGTCAAAAGCTTCAAGAGAAAGGGGCATTAAGGTAATTCTTTCTGGTGAGGGCTCTGACGAGCTATTTGCCGGTTATGTAGGGTACCGCTTTGACAATTTACGGGCCATGAACCTCGTCAAAAATGATGCAACCCCTGGCGAAAGAAAAATTAGAGAGCAGTTATGGGGTGATCCTGACTTCTTTTATGAGTCAAACTTTGAAGAGCTGGCTCTGTTAAAGAAGCAGCTGTATTCTAAAGACGTTGGTGCTTCATTTGAAGAGATTAACTGCCTGAACCATAAAGTGGTTAACCGTGACCGCATGCTGAACAGGGATGTGCTGAGTAAAAGGTCATACCTGGATTTTAAACTTAGGCTGGTTGACCACCTGGTGTCTGACCATGGCGACCGGATGGCCCTTGCCAATTCTGTTGAGGTACGCTACCCATTTCTTGACAAAGACTTTGTTGAGTTTTCTACCAAAGTGCCCCCTTCTATTAAGCTGAAGGATATGGAAGAAAAGTACGTGCTGAAAAAGATGGCCCGCCGCTTTGTACCTAATGAGGTGGTTGACAGAGAGAAGTTTGGGTTTATTGCGCCCGGCAGCCCCTACCTGCTACAGAATAAGGTAGAGCATATACAGGATTTACTCTCGTACGATACCATTAAGAAGCAAGGCATTTTTGACCCTGATTATGTTGAGGCACTGAAAAAGAGGTACAGCCAGCCCGGCTTTACCCTGAATATTCCTTTTGAAAGTGACCTGCTCATTACAGTGAGTACCCTGGGCATGCTCATGGAAGAATACTTTTAGCCTTAGCAGCCCATAGTTGACCACCCTACTACCACACAATTGCAACGAATATGAAAGAATATAGCCCAGCTTTTCAGGAAAAGCTTAGAGAAAAGTTATTGACCTATGCTGATAACCTGGCCATTGACAGCCCGGACAGCCAGCTTACCTATGCCGAATTAAGTAAACAATCTGATGCTGTTACGCAGGCCCTGCTGGCCCAAAACCTGCCAGAGCAGGCAGTGGTTGGCGTTTACCTGCACAACAAAGCAGCTATTGTGGCAAGCATTATAGGCATATTAAATGCCCGGTGCGCCTTTGTTATTCTAGACCACGACCTGCCAGATGGCAGGCTGGAGTCTATGGTAAGCCGCACCAAGCTGGCCAGCGTTATTTATTCAGACCAGCAGAAGCCCGTGGGCTTCTGGACCAAAACGGTACAGCACCTTTCATTTGAAGCCGCCCTGCAACAACCAGACGCAGCAGCTATTGAACTGCCCAAAGCACAGGGCACAGATGCTATTTATGTGTACTTTACCTCAGGCTCTACCGGAGAGCCCAAGGGCATAGTGGGCAAAAACGCCAGCTTGCTGCATTTTATTGAGTGGGAGGCTGAAGCCTTTGGCTTTACGGAAACCAGCCGCACCAGCCAGTTGATACGCCCCGGCTTTGATGCCTTTTTGCGTGATGTGTTTACCCCGCTATTTACCGGGGGCACCATTTGCATACCACCCAATGAGGCCGATTTTTTAACCCCTGAGCGCCTTAAGGCATGGCTAAGCCAGCAAAATATAACCCATGTGCATTGTGTGCCCAGTGTGTTTCGGTTAATTGAACAGGCAGCCCCTACCCCTGAGCAGCTTCAGTCACTAGAATACGTGCTGATGTCTGGCGAGAAAATAATACCCAAAACGCTTACCAACTGGTATGCCCTATTTGGCAGTGCTGTACAGCTGGTTAACCTGTATGGTACTACAGAAGCTACCATGATACAGTCACACTACCGCATACAGCCTGAAGATGTTAAGCTGCCTAAAATGCCTATTGGCCAGCCTATTGCAGATGTAGCACTGCTGGTGCTAGACAAGCAAATGAAACCCACCAGGCCACTGGTACCAGGTAAGCTGTTTATCGCCTCAAACTACCTTACCCATGGCTATTTGGCAGATGATGCACTGACACAGGCAAAGTTTGTGCGCCTAAGCATGGGGGACGGCTCTGAGGTTACTGCGTATGATACTGGCGATTTGGCCAGAAAAAACGCCAAAGGCACTATTGAACTGATGGGTAGGGCCGACCGCCAGGTAAAAGTACGTGGCATGCGCCTTGAACTTGATGAAATTGAAAGCATGCTGCTTGAATCTGGCTGGCTTGAAAATGCCGTAGTTGATTTTATTGAAGCTGATGAAGAGCTGCGCGCCTATGTAGTACAAAGGCCTGAGCTGAAAGGCGTAGGTGATTTGACTGAGCAGTTGAACGACTTTTTAGCAGACCAACTGCCTACCCAGTTTATACCGGCCGTATATATTGAGCTGGATGAACTGCCCTTACTGCCCAACGGCAAAACCAACATCCATGCTCTAAGAAAATTAAGCGTAGCCCAAAAGCAAATTATTGCTCCTGAAAATGACACTGAAGCCCGGATTATTGAAATCTGGAAAACGGTATTACAGAGGCAGGTTGAAGTTTCTACTGATGACAGCTTCCACCGCATAGGCGGCAACTCTTTAACAGTTATGCAGTTGATTACCCACCTGCTGAATGCCTTTGGGGTAAGAATGTCATTAAGCCAATTGTTTGTTCACTCTACCGTAAAAGCACAGGCAGCCTACATTCTGGCCAATCAAGTAGAAGAAGCCACAGGTGTTGAAAAGGCACCTGAAGCCACATCATACCAGCTTACCCCTGCCCAGAGCCGGGTGTACTTTATACAGCAAATGAACCCGCAGTCTACCCTGTACAACGTGCCTGTGGCATTGCGGTTAAGCGGCCAGTTAGATACTGACAAGCTAGGCAAGGCCCTGAACCAGCTGGTAAACAGGCAGGGCATATTCAACACCGCATTTGTTGTTGAAAACGGAGAGCCCCGCCAGGTAGTTGGCAGCAGCAGCAACCTTGAAGTACAAACCCTGGAAGCTACGCACGACACCCTAAATACAGCGGTACAACGCTTTGTACAGCCCTTTGCGCTTGAAAACGGGCAGCTGTTCAGGGCCGGGCTGGTTAAAATAGATGAAACAGAGCATTTACTGCTTATTGACACCCACCACATTGTATGCGATGGCTCATCATTAAACGTGCTGGTAAAAGACTTTGTGCGTTTGTACCAAAGTGAAAGCCTGCCTAAGCTAAAGCTGCAATACCACGATTATGCCCATTGGCTGCACCAGCAAAAGCAAAGCGATGAATGGATAGAGCATGAAGAGTACTGGATTGACACCTTCCAGTCATTGCCGGAGGTGCCAGAGCTGCCCTATGACCGCGAGCGGCCCATGTTCAAGACTGACTCTTATGCCGGCGGCTGGATGGCCCGCACGCTAAGCAAAGAGCAAACCAGTGCCTTAACGCAACTGGCCAAAGCTGAAAGTGCCACCCTATACATGGTTTTGGTAGCACTCATGAACGTATGGCTATATAAGTTAACGGGCAAAGAAGATATTGTTATTGGCAGCCCCTCAACCAAAAGGCCTGATATTGATCTGGAAGACCTGGTAGGTATGTTTGTCAACTTACTGCCTCTTAGAAACAAACCGGGTAGAGATTTAACCTTTAGCGAGTTTTTAACTTCAGTAAGGCAAAATACCCTGACGGCTTTTGACCACCAGGATTTTCCTTATGAAGAACTGATTGACAAGCTTTCAATTAGCAGGGACACCAGCCGGAACCCGCTTTTTGATATTGTATTCAGCTTTCAGAATTACGAATCGAGCGCACTTGAGCTGCCTGGGCTTACAGTAAGCAGGTACTTTCCTGATAAGCGCCTGGCCAAGTTTGACCTGAACCTGTTTGGCTCTGTACATGACGATGCCTTAGAGCTGGCCTTTGAGTACAACAGTGATTTGTTTGACAAGCGCACTGTAGCGGGCTTTATGGATTACTTCATTAGAATAATTGACCAGGTAGTTAAAAACAGCGAGGTGCCACTGGGTAGCATTCAATTGGTTAATGAAGCAGAAAAGCAAGCCCTGCACAACCACTTTGATAACAGTGAAGTGCCTTACCCTACAGACAAAACCATTGTTGACCAGTTTCATGCGCAAGTAGTAAAGGCCCCCAACAGCATAGCCGTAAACTACCTTGACAAGCAGCTTAGCTACCAGCAACTTGACCAGTATGCCAACCAGATTGCACATGAGTTGCAGGCTGCCGGCGTACAAAGGGGGGCTATTGTTGGCCTGCTAATTGACCGCCGGATAGATACCGTTGCGGGCATGTTGGGCATCATGAAAGCTGGTGCCGCTTATTTACCAATTGATGCCTCGTACCCACAAGAGCGCATTGAACTCATGATTGAAGACAGCCAGGTAGATGTTGTGCTTACCTTAAATGAGTTTGCCCACCTGGTACCCGCCAGCACCAGGGCTTGTTTACTTCAAGATGCCGCTAAACATGGTACTGAACCGCCACAAGATAACCTGCCACAAGCCAATGACCTGTGCTATGTGCTGTACACTTCTGGCTCAACGGGAAAGCCAAAGGCGGTAATGGTTGAGCACCGCAACGTAGTCAGGTTGTTCTTCAATGACAGCCCCCTGTTTAACTTTGGTGCGCACGATGTCTGGACAATGTTCCACAGCCATTGCTTTGACTTTAGCGTTTGGGAAATTTACGGTGCCCTGCTTCATGGCGGCCAGCTGGTTATGGTACCCTACGAGGTATCGCGCGACCCTGAGGCCTTTCTGGCCTGCCTGCGGCAACACGGCGTAACTGTGCTTAACCAAACACCAAGTGCATTTTACCAGTTACAGGCCGCTACCAGCAAGCATGATAGCCCGCTCAACAAACTACGGTATGTGGTATTTGGTGGTGAGGCCCTGCAACCAGCCAAAATTAGTCATTGGGTAACGCGCTACCCCCATGTACGCATGGTTAACATGTACGGCATCACTGAAACCACTGTACATGTAACTTACCATGAAATTACTGAAAGTGACATTCAGCACAACAAGTCAACCATTGGCGGGCCTATTCCAACCCTGTCATTGGCGGTACTTGACCACGGTAAAAACCAGGTGCCCGTTGGCGGCATTGGTGAGTTGTACGTGGGCGGTGCTGGCGTAACCAGGGGCTACCTGCACAACCCACAGCTTACAGAACAGAAGTTTATTACCCGTGGCAGCAACAGGTTGTACCGCAGTGGTGATTTGGTGCGTGTACTGGCCAACCATAACCTGGAGTATCTGGGCAGAATAGACCAGCAAATACAATTACACGGCCATAGAATAGAACTGGGCGAAATTGACGGCCAACTGGCCCAACACCCTGCCATTGGCCAGTGTGCTACGGCTGTGCGTACACTAAACAGCCAAAAGCACATAGCTGCTTACTACACCGCTACTACTGACTTGCCCGCGCCTGAACTGAGGGCCTGGCTGGCACAAAGGGTACCGGGCTATATGGTACCTTCGTTTTTTATGCCAATTAACGAAATGCCCCTTACCTTAAACGGCAAGCTTGATACTAACAGGCTGCCCGACCCTGCCGTTAAAACCGAAGCCTACCAGGCACCAACCAATGAGACTGAATACCAATTGGTTGAAATCTGGGCCGAAGTATTGCAGCGGCCTGTAGCTGAAGTATCAGTAGACCAAAGCTTTTTTGAGCTGGGCGGCAACTCAATACTGGTTGTTAAGCTACACGACAAAATTAAGTCAGAGCTTAACTGGCAGGTTACCATTATGGATCTGTTCCGGTTTACCACCATTGAAGCCTTGGTGAACCACATGCAGCAACATGAGGCAGAAGCCATGCAGGCTGAACAGGAAGCAGAAGAAGTGATGGAAGAAATGCAGTCTGTATTGAAAATACTTGGTGATTAACCCCCTGTTACCTTTCTAACTACCAGAACCCAATCATGATGAAAACTCAAACCCTTGTGCCCATACTTATGTGGGCAACAATACTGCTTTCTGCCAACCTATTGGCACAGAGCCAAGAGACCATTAACATAAACAACCGTGAATTAAACGTACCCCAACTAGAAGCTTCTATTACCCAAATGATGGCCAACATGGGGGTGCCTGGCATGTCACTGGCCATTATTGAGCAAAATGAGGTGGTGTATGCCAAAAACTTTGGCCTGAAGCATATAGGGGGGCCTGCGGTAAATGAAAATACGGTGTTTGATGGCTGCTCGCTGTCAAAAAGCCTGCTGGTACATGTAGCCATGCAGCTGGTTGATGAAGGCAAGCTTGACCTTGACAAGCCCATGTACCAGTATTATGAGTCTGGCCTGTTGGCACATGACCCCCGTTATAAACTCATTACGCCCAGAATGATTTTGAGCCACTCATCAGGGCTTGAAAACTGGATGTACCAAAACAGCCGCGACACACTTGAGCTGCTGGCCGACCCTGGCACCACCTTTACCTACTCTGGTGTGGGGTACCATTACCTGGCTACTGTTATAGGTGATATTCTTGACCAACGTTATGAAGCCTACGTAACCGAAAGGGTGATTAACAAGCTGGGCCTGAAAAACACTTACCTCAAGTATGTGAAAGACGGCGAGCAACACCAGCCAGAAAACCATGCCCTGGGTCACCAGCTGGTTGGGTTTCAATACACTGACAAAAACTTCCAGACTGTCCCGGCAGGGGGCAACCATTTTACCGCCCATGATTATGCCCAACTGGTGTTAGCCACATATAATGGCAAGCACCTTACGGCCGCCAGAAACAAAGACCTGTACGACCCCAGGGTGCCCATTGAAAACTCTGACATATACTATGCCCCAGGGTTTGAGTATGGCGTAGTTAGTGGCGACACCATCATTAGCCACGGAGGCGATAAAGACGGCTACAAAAACATGATGTTTTACTCTGCCAGCCAGCAAAGGGGCTTTGTGTTTATGTCAAACATTGACTGGGGCAAAGCCATGACCCAGAAGCTGAACGAGCTGACGGTAAACTTGCCAATTGAGCCCTTCTTAAACTCAAGGTACTACCTTAAGCCACAATACCCCAACCAGGCATTGCCCCTGTTAAAGCTGGCCAATGAAACAGGGTATGACACCCTGCATGTTGAGGTAGAAAAGCAACTGCAAAACGGACAGCTAACCATGGCCGACCTGCACTACCTGACCTATATAATGCGCTGGTATGGCAATGTAATTGAGGTACGTGACTTACTTAAAAAAACCATTGAGCAGTACCCCAAAGATGCCTTTTTACATGCCTTATTGGGCGAAAGCTTAATGGTGCGCCAGGCTTACCATGAAGCCCACCAAAGCCTAACCAAAGCACAGCAACTGGGTTTTACTGAATGGAGCCTTACGGCAGACATTAACAAGTCAAAACGTTTAATGGCCGAGGTTGACAGAAGAGAAAAACTGCTGGTTAATATTGAAGCCAAGCGTACTACCACCATTGAGGCAGAAGAATACAACCACTGGGGCGGGTTAGTGTATGTTGAAGTGGCCAAAGATGACGGGATTGAAAAATGCCTGGGCGATTTTGATACGGGCAACTGGGTAAGCTTTGATGTTGATGTTCAAAAAGAGCAGCCTTACGAAGTAATGATTCGTTTTGCCAGCCCTGTTGATAATAATGAGCTGGAGTTTTTAACTGATGACAACAGCCTGGTAAAAATGAAGCTACCCCCTACAGAGGGCTGGAACGGCTGGCAGTCTATCACAACAAAGCTGGTGCTTCCGCCAGGCAGGCAATCACTAAAAATAGTAGCCAACGCTGGCGCCTTCAGGGTTAACTGGCTTCAATTAAAGCCTGCTGAATTACCAAAAGCACCAACCCCGGTGAATGAATAAACCCACCGCCTGCCCGGGTAGTATTCTACCCGGGCTCAATACAATTTTTTTCCTTATTGAGTTTTTATACATCATTCCCAATTAAGTTATTAAGATGAGTAAGAAAAATGGCCTTGAAATAGCCGTAATCGGTATGTCTGGTCGCTTTCCTGGCGCTCCAGACCTGGATACCTATTGGCAAAACCTGCGTGATGGTGTTCGCTCCATTACTGATTTGATAGATGAAGACCTGCTGAAAGAAGGGGCAGATGCCGAGTTGCTACAAAATGCTAACTATGTAAAGGCAAACGCTTTTCTAGCCAATAAAGACACGTTCGATGCCAAATTCTTTGGCCTCAGGCCCGATGAAGCTACACTCATGGACCCCCAGATCAGGATATTTCTTGAAACCTGTTATGCCGCTTTGGAAGATGCCGGGTGCAAACCGTTTGATACCAAAAAGAAAATAGGGCTGTACGCAGGTGGTACCAATAACCTGAACTGGGAAACTTACGCCATACTTAAAAACCGCGACTTACAGGTTGATAGTTATACCGTTTCACAACTTAGCCAAATACACTACCTCTGTTCGCGCGCGGCATACTTACTAAACCTGAAGGGGCCTGCCACATTTATCAACACGGCCTGCTCAACCTCACTGGTAGCCGTGCAGCGGGCCTGTATGAGCTTACTGCTTAATGAATGTGACGTGGCCCTGGCGGGTGGCATTAGAATAAACAACTACAGCCATCAGGGGTACCAGTACCAGGAAGGAATGATTCACTCTAAAGATGGCTACTGCCGTGCTTTTGATGAAGAAGCTACAGGCACCGTAGGGGGCGAAGGCACTGGGATTGTTGTACTGAAAAAGCTCAAAAACGCCCTTGAAGATGGTGACCATATCCATGCCGTCATTAAAGGCAGTGGCATTAACAATGATGGGCACCAAAAAATGTCGTTTACCTCGCCCAGCATA
The DNA here is from genome assembly GCA_964643525.1 of uncultured Roseivirgaceae bacterium. Taxonomy (GTDB): domain Bacteria; phylum Bacteroidota; class Bacteroidia; order Cytophagales; family Cyclobacteriaceae; genus CAZXTW01. Next base: position 6,798 of record CAZXTW010000023.1, on the reverse strand, counting down.
GAAGGGCAGTCTGCCGCCATATCAAAAGCCATACAAATGGCTGGTATTGAGCCGGGTAAAATTGATTACATTGAAGCGCATGGTACAGGCACCGTGCTGGGTGACCCTATAGAGCTTGAGGCCCTGAAAACAGCTTATGGTCATGCTGCTGAAAAAAGCTGTGCGGTGGGCTCAGTCAAGTCAAACATAGGCCACCTTGACTGCGCCGCTGGTGTGGCCGGTCTCATTAAGGTAATACTTGCCATGAAAAACGGGCAAATGCCGCCTTCATTGCACTTTAACCAGATTAACCCCAAGATAAACCTTGAAGGCACGCCGTTTTACATCAATAACAAGTTAAGCCCCTGGGCATCAAACGGGCACCCTAGAAGTGCGGGCGTAAGCTCATTTGGTATTGGCGGCACAAACGTACACCTCATACTTGAAGAGGCCCCTGAAAGAAAACCCGCCGAAAGCCCACGCAAAGAGCACCTGATGGTGGTATCTGCCAAAAGTAAAGATGCCCTGGCTGGCAACCTGAACAACCTGGCCAATTACCTTGGCTCAGGGCAAGCGGCCGCCTTGCACAACATAGCCTACACCTTACAGTCTGGCCGTACTGAATACAAATGGCGTAAAACGGTAGCCTGCAGCAATGCCCAGGAGGGCAGCCAGGCCCTGCGTCAGGCTGCTGAAGCCGTTGGCAATGGCCGCGTGGCAGAAGCCACAGAAAAACCCCCGGTTATATTCATGTTTTCTGGTCAGGGGGCACAGTATGTGCAAATGGCCAAAGGCCTGTATGAAAATGAGCCTGTATTCAAAACTGAGCTAGATGCTGTATTTGAAGCAGCCCGCCAATATGGCCTGGCCAACCTGAAAGCTATCCTATTTGAAGAAGGCAACAACCTGAACGAAACCCAGTACACACAGCCAGCATTGTTTGCTGTTGAGTATGCCCTGGCCAAACTGATTATGCACTTGGGGGTACAACCCCATGCCATGATTGGCCACAGCATTGGCGAATATGTAGCCGCGTGCCTTGCTGGCGTATTTACCCTGCAGCAGGCCGTTGAAATTGTTATTGCCCGTGGCAGGCTGATGCAAGCCGCCCCAAAAGGTGATATGCTGAGCGTATCATCTGCCCTTGAGCCCATAGCTGATTTAATTGAGCAAACACCTGAAGTTGAGCTGGCCGTTGAAAACAGTCCCCGGCACCTGGTGCTGGCAGGGCCTAAAGAAGCCATACAGGCATTTTCATTAAAACTTAAAGCGCGTGAGGTTGCCAGTAAAGTCATCAAAACCTCGCATGCCTTTCACTCTGCCATGATGCAGCCTGCTGCTGAATCATTAAAGCAACTGCTGCAGCACACCACCTTTGGGCAGGTAAGCATACCATTTGTAACCAACCTTACTGGCCAGTTTGCAACCAATGAAACTGTAGGCACACCGGCATACTGGGGGCAGCAGCTACGGCAAACCGTTCAATTTAAAGAGGGCATACAACAACTGCTTGAAATTGAAAACGCGGTATTTATTGAAGTGGGCCCCGGCAAAACTCTAACCAGCCTTGTAAAAGCCAACGCCCAACAGCGCAAAAACTACACCGCCATTAACCTGATGCGCCATAATGATGAGGCCACGGCAGATGGCCACCACCTGATGGCACAACTTGGCAAGCTGTGGGAGGCTGGCGCCAGGCCAGTATGGGGCAAACTTTATGAAAAAGGGCAGGCACACAAAGTATCGTTGCCTACCTATGCCTTTAGCAAAACCAGGTTTCCGGTAATTGTTGATGCCAAAAAGATGATAATCAACGAAATGGAAGCCAACCAGGCCGGCCAGAGACAAGCCATGGACAATTGGTTTTACTGGCCTACCTGGAAGATTAACCCACCACGTGCTATCGCCTCCATGAAAGAAGGGCACGTGCTGATTATTGGTGATGATGAGGCAATGATCAGGTCATTTCAAGAGGCACTGCCCCAATTGGCAACAATGCCCGTAACCAGCATGCATATTGGCAAAGCAACCAATGGACAAACGCATAATATACACAGCCACGACCGGGGGCCTGTTAACAACCTTTTTGAATTACTCAAAAAAGACGCAAAAGTACCAGATCATATATTTCTACTACTAAACAATCAATTCAACCCGCAAACAACCAATGACCAGCGGTTTGAAACATCCACATTTGTATTAAACCTAATCCAGTCATGGCAGGGGGCAGCTTCACTTCGTAACAAATCGCTTACACTTGCTGCTTACCGCCATGATGGTACTGTGGCACTGGCACCAGCCATGTCAGAAACCTTGGCCTATCTCAATACCTTATTACTGGTACTCTCGCAAGAAAACCCCGGCATACAGTGCAAAACCTATGATGTAAACTTTGCCTCATTGGCACCGCAAATGGTATGGCCACTTGTATTAAAAGAGTGGGCCGTACCTGCACGCTTCAACTCAGGGGCCATTCAGGGTGCTTACAGCCAAACCAGAAGCTTTGAGCCGGTAAGCCTTGCCAACCACAATACCCCAACAATACACAAAGGAGGCAGCTACTTAATAACCGGTGGCTTGGGGCGCTTGGGTACCCTACTGGCCCAACACCTGGTAAACCAGGGGGCACATGTGGTATTAACAGGGCGTGCTGCCTTGCCAACAGCCGCTGAGAAAGTAGATACAAGCCACCCGCAGTACAATAAAATCAAAAGCCTTGAAGCGCTGAACCAGTTGGCAGGCAAGGCAGAATACCACCAGCTTGATGCCGGTAACAAAGCCGGATTAAAAGCACTTATTAGTACCTACGAGGCAAAAAATGGGCCTATCCGTGGGGTAATCCATGCAGCAGGCATTAACCAGGGCAGCTCATTTACTGATGTGACCTCACTGCAACAGCAAGATGTTGAACTGCACCTTAATGCCAAGTTGCTAGGTGTGCAGGCCATACACGAGGCGTTTGCCAGCCATGAGCTTGACTTTTGCCTGGTAGTCTCTACCCTTTCTACCGCGCTTGGCGGGCTGGGCTACGGTGCCTATGCCTCAGCAGGTGCCCATATGGACCAGTATGTGCTAAACAGCATACCTGAAAACAAGCCCTGGAAAGTAGTCAACTTTGATGGGTTTGACTTTGCAGGCAATGGCAAAAACGGCATTAAAAAATCAGAAGTGCCCGCACTATTTGATCGCCTGTTGCAGCCCTCACCATTAAGGCAGGTGCTGGTATCAACCACCAACCTTGACGAGCGCATTAAACAATGGATTGTGGCTAACCATGCCCAGCCTGAAGATGCAACCGAACAGGATGAGGCAGGTAGCCAAACAGACCAGGCAACCGGCTCAGCCAGCCAGCAAAGTGTGCACCAACAGCTAAGAGCCCTATGGCAGCAGTTTTTTGGCCATGACCACGTTGCAGACCATGATGACTTTTTTGAGTTAGGGGGCGACTCGCTACAGGCCCTGACCATGATAGGAAGAATGCAGAAAAAGTTTGGGGTTGATGTACCAGTCAAGACCTTCTTTGCTGAAAGCACACTCACTACCATTGCCACCTATATTGAACAGGTAAACGGCAGTAATGACCACACCGGCTACACTGCCATACCTAAAGCCAGTGCGCGTACATTTTACCCACTAAGCTCTGCACAAAAAAGAATCTTCTTTCTGCATGCTTTACAAGCCAATTCACTCACGTACAACTCTACCCACGTGGTTAAAATTGAAGGGCATGTGCATGTCAATAAATTCCAGACTGCCTTTAGCCAGCTTATAGCCAGGCACGAAGCATTAAGAACAGCATTTAAACTGGTAGATGCAGAGCCGGTGCAGCAGGTATTGGCTGATTGCGGCTTTAAAATTCACCTTGAACACCTGCCAGAAAGTGAAGTGCAGGCGGCTCTAACCGCCTTTACTAGACCTTTTGACCTTGAGCAGGCACCCCTGATCAGAGTGGGGCTGTTTACCGTATCGGCCACGAAGCACTTTATGATTGTTGACCTGCACCATATCATTACTGATGGGGTATCGCACGGGGTGCTGATTAGTGATTTCCTTGCGCTGTATTCAGGGCATGACCTACCTGAACTTCAGCTACAGTACAAAGACTATGCAGTATGGCAACAGCAACAGCTCAACTCGCCCAGCCTGCAAACGCATAAGGCGTATTGGCTCAATGAATTTGAGGCGGTACCTGAAACCTTACAGCTGCCTACTGACTTTACCCCACCGGCCGAACGCACCTACCAGGGCGATGCCATCCGCTTTACCCTTGACAAACAGCAGACAGAAGCAATTAAAAGACTGGCAGAAACACAGCACGCCACCGTGTACCAGGTGCTGCTTGGCATGATTAATATCTGGCTAAGCAAGGTATGCAACCAGGACGATATTGTGGTAGGCAGCGACCTGGCAGGCCGCACGCACCCCGACCTTGAAAAGGTAATAGGCATGTTTATACATACCATACCTTTAAGAAACTTTGTGCAGCCAGAGCATTCTTTTGTTGACTTTCTGCAAGAGGTAAAGAATAAGTTTTTGCTATGTGTTGACCACCAGCTGTACCAGTATGAAGATCTGGTAGATAACCTTGGGCTGGCAAGAGACATTAACCACAACCCCTTGTTTGATGTGCTGTTTGCCTTCCAGAACTTTGAGGTAGGCAATTTTGAGCTACCAGAACTGCAGGCTACCTCAGTAGCGCACGAAAGCCACACGGCCAAGTTCTCGCTCTCATTCATTGCACAGGAAATTGAAGAAGAAATACAGGTAAAGCTTGAATACGCTACCGAGCTGTTTACCAAAAACACAATAGACCGGTTAGGCGCATTTTTCAAGGTACTGGTTGATAACACCCTAAACCAACCAGAGGCGCCAATACACACATTAGCTATACTGCCTGAAACTGACAGGGTAAAAATCCTGAATGAATTCAATGCGCAGCCAAGCCCTGAAGTATCTGGCCAAACCTTTATTGACCAGTTTAACCAGTCAGTAACTGCTGTTGGCAATAAAGTTTGCGTTACTGATAAACAAAGGGCCCTTACCTATACCCAGCTACAGGCTGAGGCACATGTGCTGGGCCACTTTTTACAATCTGTAGCTGCACATCAAGCACCTGTACCTGTTTTAATGGAGCCTTCTGTTGAGCTGCTGCAAAGCCTGGTGGGCATTTTACAGGTGGGCATGGTGTACGTACCCATTAACCCTGATATGCCTGTAAGCCGCCAGATAGGCATACTGAACGACCTGAATGCGTCTGTGCTTCTGGTTGGCCAGCAGCAGCTGGCAGCAGCTGGCCTTACTGAAATTATGGCCAACACCGGCATAAAACACATCCTGAATGTGGGCCATGAAGCACCCCCTGCCCTGCCCTCTGGCCAGGAAGCCTTTAATAAGCTCCAGGCCACCCTGTATGGCTACAGCAGCGCCACAGGCAAAGTAACTAATTATACCACTGGCCAAACGCTGCAATGGCCCGCCACAGCACCAGAAGCTACCGTAGCACCACAAAACCTGGCCTACATTATTTATACCTCTGGCACCACCGGCAAGCCCAAAGGGGCCATGGTGCAGCACCTGGGCATGCTTAACCACTTAATGGCCAAAATTGAAGACCTGGCGCTAACCCAAACCGATGTGGTGGCAGAAACCGCCCCACCCAGCTTTGACATTAGTATTTGGCAGTTCCTGGCGCCACTTTGTGTGCAGGGGCAGTGCAGCATTATCCAAAAAGAAATTCAGCTGGAGCCCCAGCAGTTTGTACAGGTACTTCAAAAAGAAGGCGTGTCTATACTTGAACTGGTGCCCTCATTAATGGTATCATTTTTACATGGGCTGCCTCAGGCGCACGACCATGCCCTGCAAGGCTTGCGCTGGATGATACCCACCGGCGAAGCTCTGAAGCCAAGCCTGGTACAAAACTGGTACAACCGGTATCCAGAAATACCCCTGCTGAATGCCTATGGCCCTACTGAAGCCTCTGACGACATTACCCATTATGTAGTGCAACCGCAAGATGCCCAGCTGCCAAGCATACCCATTGGTGTGCCCATTAGAAACGCACAGATTTTAATTGTTGATGCCTACATGAACCTGTGCCCCGTAGGCATTACCGGCGAAATATGTGTGGCAGGCCCCGCCGTTGGCAAAGGCTACTGGCAAGAACCTGAAAAAACAGCCAAAGCATTTGTGAACAACCCCTATGAACCTGCTGGCCCCAACCAACATTATGGTACCTTATACCGCACCGGTGACCTTGGCTACTTTCAGGAAAACGGCCACATTATATGCCTGGGCCGTAAAGACCACCAGGTTAAAATACGTGGCAACAGAATTGAACTGCAGGAAATTGAGCATGCCATTAAGCAGGAACAAAGCGTTAAAGATGCCATTGTAATTGCCAAAGAGCTCTCTGGCGAGCCAACCCTGGTAGCCTACTGCATTTTTGAGCAGGGCGCAGCACCAGCCCGGTTAGAGCAGGCCCTGAAAAACAAACTGCCTGGTTATATGGTGCCCGCTTTTATATTGCCCATTGAAACCATACCTGTAACCGTGCATGGCAAAGTAAACACCAAAGCATTGCCAGAGCCTACAGTAAGCGTTGATGAAACAATCATAGAGCCAGAAAACCCAACCCAGCAAAAGCTAAGGCAAATCTGGTCTGAAATATTGTCTGTGCCAGAAGCAAATATGGGCATTGACACCAGCTTTTTCGAAATAGGCGGGCACTCGCTGCGCGCCATGACGCTGGTAAACAAAGTATTGAAGCATTTTAATGTTGAAATGCCCCTGCGTGAGGTTTTTGAAAAAAGAACCATCAGG
>CAZXTW010000022.1:0-20338 GCA_964643525.1 uncultured Roseivirgaceae bacterium | reverse complement strand
AAAAAAGCCACTTAAATAAGTGGCTTTATATGATTAGCAATGTGGATTCTTAAAACTCCCACAAGTCGTGTTCAAACTCTACTATCTGGTCTTCTAACCATTGTGAGGCAAGAATACCCTGTTTGGGGCTTTTATTATACACGTCAACTATATAGCTATCTTGTGGGTTCTCTACCTTAATAATTCTTGCATTAAATAACCTTAATGCAAGGGCATCGGCAAGGTTTCTATGCTCTTGGCTGTTCCATGGATTAAACCAAATAGCTTCGCTTGGCTTTTCTTTGAACAACTTGGCCAGGTCTTTATATCTGAATACGGCAACCTCACGAATCAGGCCTGTTTCAAACTTTTCCGCAGGGATTACAAGCTTAATAGACTGCAAGTCGTAATAAAGACGAGAGCGCTTTTTATCGAAAATGATATCTTCCTGAAGTTCAAGAATAGAGATTTCATTGGGGAAGAAGTAATCTTGCTCTTCGCCTTCTCCACCTGAGCCGCCGTCATCACCCCAGCCGTCGTCTCCGCCGCCACCCCAGCCATCATCACTGTCAGAGAAGCCAAGGGCAATTTCCTCATCACTTAATCCACCGCCTACTTCAGGTAACTTCAATTGCTCAAGGAAACGCTCTTTACTCATTCTTCTAGACAATGAGTCATTCTCATAGGGTTGTAATTTACCTTCTTTCACTGCGTCAATGATTACTTTAGTAATTTCATTGTTTGAAGCAAAGAAAGGGCGATTCTGCTTTTCTCTAAGGTCCATCCTTCTCCATACCCTCTTTTTGTATAGAATATCACTTTCGTGAATTGGGTAAAGTGAATTAGGATTATAGCCATCGGTTTCTTGCGCAACGCTGACAGAAGGCAGTGCCAAGACAGCTAACAAGAGACCAAGCAATAAATAAAAACTCTTTTTCATAACACCTTATTCATTGTTTAACATACACTTCTAGCATTAATGCAGAGGAATAGTCTTGATGACTGTACCTATGTTTACATCTTCTCTATTACCCTGGAAGTTCATACGTTGTACTTTTTTCACTTCAACAACAATACGATCACCAGCGCGTGCTTTTGCGGCAAAAGAAGATAATGATACATTTTCAGCATTCACTCGCTTACGATCAACTGGGCGAGTACCACGCGCCAGCGTTACTTCCCACTCAGTTACACGGTAGCGAGCATCTTTAGGAAGGAAAGAAGCAAAGTCAGCGTCAGCTACTGCTTTGATATCAAGGCTACGTGGGCCAGGAACAGCCATACCTGATCTTTCATCAACCTTACGCCCTCTAGACTTTAACTCAATTGTAGGCTTAGGTACAGTACGTACTTTGAACTTTTCAGTACCTATAAAGTTACCTTTGCTGCTTACATCAAGCTCAACATTCTTTTTACTTGGTACCAAGGTTACATTACCGCCAGTACCAGCAATAACCTGTGCACCACGTGCACCAAACTCAGGCGCATATTCAGCACCAAGTGCAGGTACATCAACATTAATTTCATTACCACAGTTTAAGTACAGGGCCGCAACAGCTTGCGCCTGAACCCTGATTACAGGCTTGGCAACAAAATATTCAATTACACTGGTATAAGCAGAGTCTACACCAGGAATTTCAATTTTAGCGTTGAATGACTTTTTGATGGTATTGTTTTCATCATAATCACCACCCGTGGTGACGAATTCAACCTTACCAAAAGAACCATCAACTGGTATTTCTTTATTATTCAAATACATCACAGGGGCAGTACCAGAAGCAGAGGCAGCAATAAACATATCTGCCTTATAACGGGCACCAGCGGCTACAGTATTTGATTCAGGACGAACCATTACTATGATTTCATCAAAGTCAACATCTTTGGCACCTACCTGTTGAGCCAGGTCGTCAAGCGCTGAAGATTCGTAGTTAATGATTTCAGCTTCTAAATGGCTCAAGGTAGCTAAACCTGCTGCCATGGGAGTTTTCTGAAAATAAAGCTCAGAGAAATCTTTATTCCTTTGAGCAGGATCATCTTTAAAAACCGGATCGTCAGCTGCATCCAGTGCCAAAGCCCTAAAGTCATCGTCACCGGTTTTCTCTCTTAAAAAAGATACATATGAGTTGATCGTAGCCTTTAGCTCTTCTCCCTTGCCCTGAAGAATCATATAATTCGCTACTTTATCTTCATCTTTAGCCCCTTTAAGCTGACCAGACTCTTCATCACGGCCCCCGGTCATTTCAATAAAGGTTTTTTTGTAATCTTCAATTACACCAAAAACCTTTTGTGTTTCGTCTCTTACTTCTTTGGCTTTGTTGAGTACTGCAAGGTCTTCTTCACGATTACCTTTTTCTTCAACCACACCGCCAATACGCTTCAGCACTTCATCGTTTCTTCCCAGGTTCTCTACATTGGTTTTTTCAAGAACACGGTTAATAAAGATGAACCTTTCAAGTACGCTGTTACTTACCTGTAATGCCAAGAGGGCGGTAAGTACCAGGTACATCATACCGATCATTTTCTGCCGGGGAGTCTCTTTTTGTCCTGCCATATTTGGTGGAGTTTTATATAGTTACAGGAATGAGTCTTATTTACCGCCCTTCATTGCAGTAAGCATATTACCGTACACGTTGTTCAACGCAGTAAGGTTTTGTGTCAGTTTTGTGATCTCTGACCTAAACTGATCGGTTTCTTTACCAGCTGCAGCAACATTCTCCATGGCTGAAGAGATGTTTGAATAAAACTTATTCATGGCCTTCAAATGGCTGTCAGTATCTTTCAATTCTAACTCATAAATAGAGTTCAGGGTTGAAAGGTTTTTGGTTACGTTCTGCACCTGCGTATGGTATTCTTTAGCATCTTTAGTAGCATTGGCCATAGAGGTCATTGCATTAACGGTAGATGCGTAAGACTTATTCAGGTCGGTAAGTGATTTAGAAGCAGATTGCACATTTTTGGCATAATCACTGGTAGCAACTGTTGCATCAGACAATTTAGTCATTTTAGTAGCAGAGTCAGCCAAAGAACGCATACCTTTGCCTAAGCTATCAATCAATTCCTGACCGATTTTAGACTTTTCAAGCATCTTGTCTAACTTCTGAGAAGATGACTCACCAGACTTGGCAGCCACTTTCTTGGGCGCAGCACCAACATACCCTTCAGCAAGCTCAGGGTAAACCTTAGACCAGTCTGGATCTTTTTTTCTTGGTTCAAATGCACTTAATAAGAAGATCAATGCCTCGGTGGATAGGCCGATCATAAGCATTTCAGAGGCAAAAGGAAAGTGCTCAATTTTGAACAAGGCCCCTACAATTACAATACTAGCGCCAATACCATAAATTTTTGGCATGATTGAACTGTAGAGAATTTCCTGAAATCCACCTTTTTTACTACTCATGTTAATTGATATTTTAAGTTGCTAATCAGTAATGATTTAATGGTCTATGAAACTCTAGAATTCTGTACCTGATGAGCGACCCAACAACGTCATAGCACAACGGAAGCCGATGTAAGACCTGGCAGAATCTTTGTGCTCGAACGTACGTGTGCCGGTTTCTAGGTAGTAAGCAATGTCTTTCCAAGAGCCACCGCGTACTACTTTCCTGTATTCATTTTCATCAAAGTATGTAGGGTTCAAGTCCCAAACCAATGGCACAGAAGCAGGATTGAAAGCATCTTCACACCATTCAGATACATTTCCTGACATATTGAATAGACCATAGTTATTGGGGAAATAGGCGTCAACAGGTGCAGTATATGCGTAACCATCATCATAGTAGTTACCTCTGCCAGGCTTGAAGTTGGCAATCATACAACCTTTGGCATTTCTGATGTAAGGGTTACCCCAAGGGTATTTGGCCATATCACGCCCTCCACGAGCGGCATATTCCCACTCTGCTTCAGAAGGCAGTCTAAAGTTTGGCAATAAAATTAAACCTTCAGAGGCTCTGTACTCATTCAAGTGCTCAGTACGCCATTTGCAGAAATATTTGGCTGCTTCCCAGTTAACACCTACTACAGGATAATCATCAAAAGCAGGGTGCATGTAATAATACTGCATTAATGGGTCGCCAAGGTGGTGGGTAAAGTCCCTGGTCCAAACCGTGGTATCAGGGAATAAGTCTTCAGAAGTGAAGCTTGGGTCTAGGTCAAGCTCTGACCCTTCGGTAATAGAAACAACAAATTGTCTGTATTCGTTATTAGTAATTTCGGTATCGTCCATGAAGAAAGGACCAATAGTGATCTGCTTGTTGAAGTTAATTTGCGTCATAGCAATATCTTCATCAGCCTGGCCCATATGGAAAGTACCAGCAGGAATAGGCACCATACCATAGGGTATAGTTTGCACCCAGCCTTCTCTACCCTGAACACCAATTAACTCTCCGCGATCATCACTTTCACCTCCAAACAGGCTAAAACAGCCCTGAAGAGGCAAAATGGCTACGGCTAGCAAAAAGCACACAGACCTTCTTAACAAACCAAATTTTTTCATAACACCTATATTTATAACATCTTTATTTAGTTCGAAGACAAATATTGCCGCTATTGGCAAATGTACCAACAACAGCAAGGGGAAAATAACTTTTTTTATTAATAAATGGAGTTTGTAATGTTTCCAGTCTTTTAGAGGAAAAAAACCGGCGTTACTCTACTAACTCCCAAATTCATTATTTATTTGATAAAAGCAAAATAAATAAATCAATTATTGTCGTGCCTAAACCTTGGCGTCCTGATAATTTTTTTACCCGGATCAACAATAGCTGGCAACTGGTAACTCACAAAAAATTCATGTGAGGTGGGTTCTTTTGCTTCCTGTTCATTGAACACATAATCAAAAGAATAGCCAAACTTCAAGGAGTTATCTTTCAAAAGGCTATAGCCTAACATGATGATGGCCGCTTCTGACTGGCGGAATGAAAGCCCGCCCCACATTTTCTCTTTATAAGTAGTAATAAAGCCAAGATCAAATATATACTCGTTAAAGTCTGATTTAACCAGCACAGAAGGTGTAATGACTAAGTTGTAAGAACTCAAATCATAATTGTAGCCAGCAGTAAATATTACATGGTTTTCAAGGGCATTCCTTGAGGCGGCATTACCAAAATCAAATTCAGCTTTCAACAGGTGATTAAAGCTTGCCCCTACATAAACCTTTTCCGACCTGAAATATACCCCTAATGCCAAATCAGGGCGCACCTGTGAATCTTCACCTTCAGCAATTAAAGGGTCTGGGTTTTGATTGGGGCGGTATAACGTTCTGTTGATTGATTGTGAAAAGATACCTGTCCTGATTCCAAAGCTCATTTTAGAGTTTTTGAAACCCAGATGGTAAGCATAAGATACCTGAACTTCCTGATTGGTAAGTGGGCCCAGTTTGTCATTGACTAAGTGGATGCCTACACCACTTCTTAATCTAAACAAAGGCGCATTCAAACTGATAAGCTGCGTACTAGGCGCACCGCCAGCATCGAACGTAGCACTGTAGCCCGCCCATTGCGAACGGTGAGCGGCGGTAAGCTTGGTTACACCTTCAACACCGGCAAAGGCAGGGTTATAAAAAAGCGTATTGAACATATACTGGCTGAACTGGGCGTCTTGTTGAGCCCGAGCAGCCTCTCCAACAAATAAAAAAATAGCAAGAATCAGAAAGAGTACACTTCTTCTCATAAAATACGATCTTAGGCTATAAATATAAGAATTTTTATTAATTATAAACTCTAAACGTATTTTTTACTTGCTATCGCATGTCTACAATAAAATTGATTTGATTTTTATTTAATCTTGTTGGCCTTCTTAATGTACAATTCTAAGGCTCCGGTCATTGAAGGAGCGTTAGGCATGGGCGCTTCAATATCCAAAAGTAAACCCGCGTCACGAACAGCTTTAGAGGTAGTTGGGCCAAAACCCGCAATACGCGTATTGTTTTGTTTGAACTCAGGAAAGTTTACAAAAAGTGAGTTGATACCAGAAGGACTGAAAAATGCAATAATGTCATAATTAACATCTGCAAGGTCAGATAAATCACTGGCAACGGTATTGTAAATAACCGCTTCAGTCCACTGATAGCTGTTTTTGTTTAAGAAGTTGGGAATGTCATCTTTCCTGATGGAGCTACAAGGGAAGATGTATTTCTCGTTCTTATGTTTTTTTAATATCTCAATTAAGTCTTGCGCTGTTCTGGTGCCTGAAAAAATCTTTCTCTTTCTGATCACGATGTACTTTTGCAAATAGTTAGCGGTTTGCTCTGAAATGCAAAAATACTTCATGTCATTGGGCATCTCTATTTTACTTTCTTTAGCCAGTCTAAAGAAGTGATCAACAGCGTTGCGGCTTGTAAAGATAACGGCCGTATGACTCAGTACGTCAATTTTCTGTTTACGAAACTCCTTGAGCGTGACTGGCTCAATTTGAATAAACGGTCGAAAATCAACTTTAATCCCATATTTTTCAGCAAGCTTGTAATATGGAGAGTTAGAGTCCTTGGGTTCGGGCTGTGAAACTAAGATACTATCTACAGTATTGAGTCTGTCCTTTTGAAATTCTGCCATAGCTAAGAGTTACTCTGCTATTTTATTGCTCAAATAATAATTTTAAGACTAATGATTAGTGGAAGGATTTCGGTCACGCAAAGGTAGGAAAATAAATGTAGTTTTCTATATGATGACGAACGTAATATTTTTTGATACAGTATGAATGTCCTTAACAGAAAGAAGAGTATTAATACGCGTACAACCCCATAAACAACAATATTGGCCACAGACTCATCAATGATAACAGTAACTGATAACACCACCGCAATGATCAGGGAAAAAAACATAGACATACGGGTAAAATCCCTGAAGTGTATGTCTCTAACGTCTTTAATGTTAAACAATAAGGTGTTTAGGCTAACCAACACATACCGCACTATAAATAGTGCCATATAGCCTAGCCCAACCAATACCCATATCAGATAAATTGAGTAATTGCTTGTGTATGTATGCAGGTAACTTATTTGTGCTTCACTGGCAGAGTATATGCTTATTAGCAAGATCACAAATGCCACAATGAGGCTTTGCACGAACAGGTACACCAGGTTGGTGCGGCTAAATACCCTAACTACAGACTTTTTCTCTTCCAGTATTCGTAATGAAAAGCCTCTTACAAAGTCATAAAACTCAAAAACCGATTTACCAGAAACTACAATGGTTAGGGTAACCAACCCGAACAGGAAGAGTAATACCAACTCAGCAAAGTTTTTGTACAGGTCCTGGTTTCTTCTAACAACCAAATAGCTGGTATGTTCATCGTTATTGGCATTGAGTAGGCTTATTGAAATGGCAATGTTTTTCAGGTTTAATGCCGGGTGGTAAATATTTAGCAACAGGGTATCAGCACCGTATACATCAATCAAGCTATCAACAGGCATATACTGGCAGCGGTCAGCCTGGTAGTAATGCATAAGGCTGCCATTAAAAAACAGGGTGCTGCCTTGTTCAAGGCATACTTCCAGGCTCATGCCTTTATAATTATTCAACCCCAGAGGCAGGGTTGCGGCAGTGTTGCCCTGCACATTGCTTGCACTAAGCGGTAAATAGCTTTGGGTACCCTTGTCATAATACACCAAACGCTTGTTCAGGTTAAGGGTGTACTGGCTGGGCAGTTCCTGGCAGGCAGCCCAGCCAGGCAATAACAGGCACACAACAAACAGTATTTGTAGCCATTTAAGCCTGCCCATCTGTTAGCCTCCTCTTCACCATTGCCTCAAGCAGAAAGTTGAAAATTAACATGACGCTCACCATCAATAATATGATGGTGGTATTACCAAGAAAGCCAAGTAATACTGTGAGGCTGATCACTAACAGGTTTAAACCAGCCAAAAAGCCTACCACACCAAGCTGGGGCAACCCAGCGGCCAGCAAACGGTGGTGCAAATGCCGCTTATCAGGCCTGAATGGCGAGTGGCCATTCAATATGCGGGCCGTAAACACCCTTATTGTATCTGTAATGGGTATAATCAAAACAGCCATAGCTAAGGCAGGGCCAGTAGGCAATATATTACTGGCTATGAACTTTATAGCTAGTGTAGAGACTACAAAGCCGCACAGCAGCGAGCCGGCATCACCCATAAAAATTTTGGCTTTATAGAAGTTAAAGCGCAAAAAGCCAGCAATAGCCCCAACCATGGCAAAGCACAGAAACGCATATGGCATGCCTGCCATAAAGAAATAAACCCCGAACGATGTACAAATAACTGTAACAATTGTGCCCGCCAAACCATCAAGCCCGTCAATTAAATTCAATGCGTTGGTTACGCCAATAATTACAAACAGCGTAAATACATAACTGAATATTATATTGAGCTCGCCAATGCCCAAGAAGCCGTAAAAGCTGGTAA
This sequence comes from uncultured Roseivirgaceae bacterium, assembly GCA_964643525.1. GTDB lineage: Bacteria > Bacteroidota > Bacteroidia > Cytophagales > Cyclobacteriaceae > CAZXTW01. Next base: position 11,982 of record CAZXTW010000022.1, on the reverse strand, counting down.
TGCGAATGTTACCCATAAAAATGACAATGCTGGCGGCCAAAACCTGGCCAAAAAACTTCTTGAAAGCAGAAAGCGTCACGATATCATCTTTAGTACCCAGAAAGAAAATAATTAAGCACCCGGCAAGAATATACTGAATGCTGTCATTAATGGCACCAAAAATGGTAACTGCCGACATAAAGCCCGCAAAGATAGCAATGCCTCCCAACCTGGGCGTCAGTTCTTGATGAACCGTTCGGTGATTGGGGCGGTCTAACAGTTGCTTACTATGCGCAACGTATATGATAGAAGGTATAGCAAAAAGCGTAACCAGCATGGCCCACAATATGGCCAACCCTATTTGCAACATTGGTAAAATGCATTTTGGATATACGAAATTAGGTCAATTTGACCTTTATGCAAGTGCGGGCATTTTAAAACCTGGCCTGATACCCAAAATGTAGCTTTGAGTTCTGGAAGTCAAACCCGCTTGAATTTTGTTGGCCCACGGCCCAGGCTAATGAAAAAACACCCGATTTTGATGCCAATGTAAAACCCAGGCCCAGGCCCACCGCGGTAGTATTGTTTGTTTGGGTACTTATTTGCGCTACATCAATGAAGGTAAAAAATACAGAGCCATCTTTGGCAAACAGCCTGCCTTCAATATTGGCCAGCACATAGTTTTTGGCAAAGAAGAAGTTTTCACGAAAACCCCTGATGGTTTTTAGCCCACCCAGCCGGTAGTAGTCAGTAAGTACCGCCTGGTCTTGAACCAATATGGCCGACCTCAGGTGCACAAACAGGCCTACCGTGCTGCTTACAGGCCTGTGGTACTGGGTACCTATACTTATTTTGTACTGCCCATTGCTGCTACCCAAACTATCTGTTAAAGCATTGTTTTGTTCAAGCAGTGTGCGTTGCCCCAGGTTAATGGTGGTATTGAGGTATATGCCCGACCTTGGGTTCAGTACTTCATTTAAACGGTTGTAGGTATAGGTTAAGCCCACACCAACGCTTCTGGTAGAGGCCAACAATGAATCTTGCACCGCCGGTGCTTCAGCCCCACCCTGTAAAATGCTGTTGCGCTGCCAAAAGCCACCAAGGCTCAGGTGCTGGTAGCTGCCGGGCCAGAAGCCTATTTGTAATGCCAGGTTGCGCTGCAGAAAGGTGCTGTCTTCTTTAAGCAGCGCAAATGAAAATGATGGCTGTAGCAAGGTACCTGCCCATACCGGGTGGCGATAGTCAAGTTTAAAAATTGAAGAGGCCTCTTTTACACGCTGCCAGTCAACATTAAGGTACCTGCCTTTGCGTGCCATGTTGTGCAACTCAACCAACAGCCTGCCCACCAACAGCAACTGCTGCGCAGCCCCTTCATTAGGTAAGAGGCCTACCACGGCATCTACCTTATTAATCTTTCTTTTAGTCGCTGTAAATGGTACAGTAGCTTTTTTATTGGCAAAGTAAGGCTTTTGCACTTGTATGGCCTGCAGGTAAGGTAGAGTATTTAACCTGATAATACCCTGCCGCAGGCGCTTGTCTGAATAGGGTGCACCTGGCGCAATGCCCATTAACCTGCCTGCAAAGAGGGCGTTAATCACAGGCTGGCCCTGTGCCAGCAGTGTATCAAAAGTAATGTAAGGCCCGGTATTGTACCCAATAGTTAATGAAAGCGGTGTGGTGGTGGGGTTAACCTCTGTAATGGCCAATGTAGCAAAGGGGTAGCCCTGGTTGGCCAGGCGCTGCACCGTTTGGCTCATATAGGCAGGCAGCCGGGCAGATTGTATTACCCGGTTTTTTGCACCCATAATCATAAATGTATCAGCCCCGGCTGTGTTGCTGGCGTTTTGCCAGTTTACCTGTACCTGCTTGTGCTGTTGGCCTGCATATACATACAGTATGGTTTTGGCAGAGTCTGCCCCTATGCTATCAACCCCGGCCAGCCAATAGCCCTGTGCGTGCAGCTGGGAAAGCAGCCAGGTGCCATATTGGCTTTGGCCAATGCTGTCTGGTATGGCTTTGGCAGGCAACGCCAGCCCGGCTGCATTGGTAATGCGGTTGCTTTGAATAACCACCTGCCTGGGCAGGGTATTGTTTTGAGCCATGGCGGGCCTGCCCCCAATGGCACATAACAACAGAAAGCAGCCGAATATCTTATACATTTGCAAAAAAGCTTCTTAGATCAAAACCCACCACGCTTTGGCTGGTATATATATACATATTCCTTTTTGTAAGCAAGCATGCCATTACTGCGATTTTCATTTCAGCACTTCGCTTAAGCAGAAAACGGCCATGCTGGCAGCCATCCATACAGAGCTACAGCTGCGCCAGGACTACCTGCAGGGCCAGCCTGTTAAAACCATTTATTTTGGTGGGGGTACCCCCTCTATGTTAACTGCACAAGAAGTTGAGGCAATTATTGACCAAATAGGCAAGCACTACCCCTTGCACCACGTGCAGGAGGTAACGCTAGAGGGCAACCCCGATGATTTAACGTATAAAAAGCTGCAAGCATTAAAGCAGGCCGGCATTAACCGCCTGAGTATTGGCATCCAATCATTTAACGAACAGGCCCTGCAGTTTATGAATAGGGCACATAATGCCCGTGAGTCATTGCAGTGTATTGAGGCTGCCCAACGTGCGGGGTTTACTAACTACAACCTTGACCTGATTTATGCCATACCTGTTTTAGATGAAGCTGCCTGGGTGCATGATGTAGCAACCCTGCTGGCCGCACAGCCAAAGCATATTTCAGCCTATTGCCTTACTATTGAAGAAGGCACTGCTTTTGGCCATTGGCTAAAGCAGGGCAGGTTAACCCCAATAGATGAAAACCTGGCTGCCGACCAGCTGCAGTACCTGAACCAAAGGCTTGGGGATGCCGGGTTTGAGCATTATGAGGTTTCTAATTACGCACAGCCGGGCGCACTGTCAAAGCACAACAGCAGCTATTGGCAACAACAGCCTTATTTGGGGCTGGGGCCATCTGCCCACAGCTATAACGGCAAGGCCAGGCAATATGCTGTGCGCCACAATGCAAAGTACATTAACATGCTGGCAGCAGGCACCCTGCCTTTAACTGAAGAGGTGCTGACCCCTACCGAACGGGCCAACGAGTTACTTTTAACCGGCCTCAGAACAAAATGGGGCTGTAGCCTGAAGGATGTTCAAGGGCTTACCGGCATTGACCTTAGCCATGCCCACAGCAACTACCTCAATGGGTTAGTTAACGCAGGCTACGCCACACTAGCCAACCGGCACCTTACCCTGACCGAGCAAGGCCTGAGCCTGGCCGATGAAATTACCGCACAACTTTTTATTGAGCACTAATTCACAAGCTAATTATTGGTATAGTACAAGCTTTGTTGAGCCTACGTTGCCCCTTGGAAAATCGAAGGATGATCGAAGGATAAACGAACTAAGGGTATATGCATACAATACCTACATCTTAGCATAATGCAATGAAAAACCTCAGTGCCACACAAGGCTGGCACCATACCTGAATGAAAGAGAGAAGCAAGAAAGGGTTTAAGCCAGCTTATTTTTTGCGCTGGCTTGATATGTACAGGCCTATAATAATTAACAGCATGCCTATGTAATGCATTACCTGCATCACCTCACCATCGGCCACACCCCATACTACAGCCACTATGGGTATGATGTAGGTAACATAGCTGGTAAATACTGGTGAGGTAAGCTGCACCAGGCGGTTAAAAAAGATGAGGGCCACTGCGGTACCAAATACCCCCAACAGTACTACTGCCATTAATGAAAACAGGGCCCCTTCTGCCTGTTGTACCTGAGCAAAGAAACCCGGCACCAGCAACAGGTATGCCAGGGCTGCCGGGGCAGTAAGGCATAATGATATGCTGGTTATGGCCAATGAGTTGAGGCCTTTTAATTTGAATTTAATGAAGTTGATGTTAATGCCGTAGCACACGGTAGCCAATATAACAAACAGGGCGTAGCCATTTATGGCTGAAAAGTTGCCCGCACTGCCTGCGGTGATTAACAGAATGGTGCCAGAAAAGCCCATTATGAGGCCAAATACATCTTGCCTTTTAATTGACTGCCCAAATAGCAGGGCACCAAATATTAATACAAAGAAGGGGGTCATGGCATTTAGTATGCCAGATACTGAGCTGGTTATTTGGGTTTGGGCAATAGCAAACAGGAAGGCAGGAATAAAGCTGCCCAACAAACCAGTAAACAGCAATAACAGGCGCTGCTTTTTGGTTACTTTTTTAAAGTTGCGGATGGCCGTGGGCAGCATTACCAATGCTGCTGAAACAATGCGCAATGCCCCTACATGGCCTGGCTGGTAAACCAATAGGCCTTTTTTGTATAGTATAAACGAACTGCCCCATATTAACGCCAATACCAATAGTAATACCCATGAAAGCAGGCCAATGCTGCCAGGCTGGTTTTTGCTCATTAAGCGTATTGGTAAGCGTGTTGAAAGCGGACTTCTATTTCGTCTAGCAGATCCATTACATGGGCGGGCGAGTCTGCCTCTACCAGCTGGTTTCTGTAGGGTTTAAAGTGCGGGATACCCCTAAAGTAATTGGTGTAGTGCCTGCGCATTTCAAAAATGCCCAGCTTCTCCCCTTTCCACTGTACTGAAAACTCAAAATGCTTTTTGGCTACGGCAACACGCTCGGCTATGCCTGGCGCCTGCAGCTTTTGGCCCGTTTGCATGTAGTGCTTAATTTCATTAAAAACCCAGGGGTAGCCTATGGCTGCGCGGCCAATCATAATGCCATCAACACCGTATTTGTTTTTGTATTCAACGGCTTTTTCGGGGCTGTCAATATCACCATTGCCAAAAATGGGTATGTGTATGTCCTGGTGGTTTTTTACCTCTGCAATGTGCGTCCAGTCGGCTTCGCCCTTGTACATTTGCTTTCTAGTACGGCCATGAATGGTAAGGGCCTGCACGCCCACGTCTTGCAGGCGTTGGGCTACTTCAACAATTTTAATGCTGCTGGCATCCCAGCCCAGGCGTGTTTTAACCGTTACGGGCAGGTTTACCCGGTCAACAATTTCTTTGGTCATGGCCTGCATTTTGGGCAGGTCAAGTAAAATACCAGCACCGGCCCCTTTACAGGCTACTTTTTTTACAGGGCAACCATAGTTGATATCTACCAGCTCGGGCCCTGCGGCTTCGGCAATGGCAGCGGCCTCGCGCATGGCGTCAATCTTATCGCCAAATATTTGAATTCCAATGGGCCGTTCGTAGTCGTAAATATCAAGCTTCTGTACGCTTTTATCTGCATCGCGAATGAGGCCATCGGCCGAGATAAATTCAGTGTACATCAAATCTGCGCCGTTTTCTTTGCAAACGGCTCTAAAGGGTGGGTCGCTGACATCTTCCATAGGGGCCAACAGCAGCGGAAACCCCTCAAATTCTATTTCTCCTATTCTGACCAAAAGATTCTAATTTATTTTCCTGTAAATTTACGCCAATTATGCAAAAACCGTTAGAATCTAATTCAGTAAGTATGGCAGAAGAGCTGCCTTTGATTCAAATTTTAGCCGTTATACTCATTACTTTAGGTGGTTTTTTTGGCCTGGGCCCTTTGTTTGGCGCATTGTTTACCTACCCCATTATTGGCACAGACTACCAGCAGCTGTCAGACCTGAATGCACTAAGCACTAACTTTAATTTAAAGTATGCCACGCTTATTATACAAGCTACAGCCACTTTGCTGGGCTTTTTGGTGCTGCCCATAGGGTATTTGTATTCAAAGGGATATAAAGCCCCCTTTACTGCAACACCAACCCAAGCCAAGCAGCGCGGGTTACAGCTTGTGGTGCTGTTTGCGGCCGTGATTGCTTTTATGGTAGCCGACCAGGCCGTGATTGAATGGAATGCCAATATGGTGCTGCCTGAGTTTATGAAGGGGTTTGAAGCCTGGGCACGGCAAACCGAAGACCAGCTGGCTGGCGTTACGCAGGCCCTTACTAACTTTCATAGCTTTGCGTATTTTATGTTTGTGTTTGTGGTTATTGCTGTACTGCCTGCATTTGGTGAAGAGTTGATTTTTAGAGGTGTAATTCAAAAGCAAATGCATGTACGGGGCATTAACCCCCACCTGGCCATTTGGGTGGCTGCAGTTTTATTCAGTAGCTTGCACATGCAGTTTTATGGCTTTTTTCCCAGGCTATTGTTAGGTGCCCTGTTTGGTTACTTTTATTATTGGTCTGGTAATTTACGCTACGCCATTTTTGCCCACTTCTTGAACAACGGCATTACTTTAATTGGGCTGTATGCTTTTCAGACCGGTAGCAGCACACTTGATTTTGATACTGAACAAGGGGTAAACTACACCTGGGTGGTAGCTGCGCTGGCGGTTTTTATTGCACTTATGTTTGTGTTTTATAAGCTGACACTACAAAAAGATAAAAATGATGAAAAACTGGCAGAAGGTTTTTAGCAGTGAACAGGTTCATAAGGCAGAGCTGGTAAAAATGGTTTTGCAAGACTTTAAGTTACAGCCAGTAGTTTTAAAGAAAAGAGACTCCGTATACAATAGCTTTGGTTATTATGAAGTGTTGGTAGCCCCCGATCAGGTAATCAAAGCAATAAAGATTATTGAGGATGACATCAGCCTTTAAGAAGTTTTTAGTAAGAGTTAGGCAATACAATAATTTAACCCAAAGAATAATAGCCGCCCTGGCTGGTGTAGCTATATTGTTGACAGCAATTATTTATAGCCCCTGGACCTATTTTGCCATTTTTTTATTTATATGCCTGCTTTGCCTGCTTGAGTTTTACAGGCTTACACGGCATGATGAGGTAAAACCAATAAGAAGCTGGGGCAGTATTTGCGGCATGAGTATTTTTTTTCTGAGCTATTTGGTTGAAAGTGGCCTGATAAACAGCAAATACTATGTACTGGCGTTTCCGTTGCTTATTGGCGTATTTTTCATTCAGTTGTACCGTAAAGACTCAAAGCCTTTCCATAATATTGCTTTTACTTTATTGGGGGTAATATATATTTCTGTACCGTTTGCTTTGCTGAACAGAATGGCCTTCAGGGGTGACGGGTACGATTATATGGTTGTAGTGAGCCTGTTGTTTATTAGCTGGGCCAGTGATACGGGCGCTTATTTTGTAGGGGCCAGGTTTGGCAAAACCAAGTTGTTTGAGCGGGTATCACCCAAAAAAACATGGGAGGGCAGCCTGGGGGGCACTGCGCTGGCCATGGTTACAGCTTATGTATTTTCATTATTGACTGATGCCCTGCCCCAATGGCAGTTTTTTGCTGTTGCAGTAATTATTGTGGTGGCAGGCACGTATGGCGACCTGTTTGAGTCGTTGTTTAAGCGTAGTTTAGCAGTAAAAGACTCTGGCGACGCCATACCCGGGCACGGTGGCTTTTTAGACCGCTTTGACGGTATTTTTGTGTCTTTACCCTTTGTGGCGGTGTTTTTAGAACTGGTACCTTAAAAAATACACGGATATTGTTTAATTAAGCCTCTTAATGGTTGAACATGTGCAGTCAATTATTCTTAACAACGGGGCCACCTGGCCAACAATTATTTTAATTTTTTGAATTATCAACGTTCTTATTTTCCATTTTCTTAATTTCGCATCCAATTCACCACAACGCTACCGTAAAGCAATATGGCTTATATTGAACCTGCTCCGATTGACAAGGAAAACCCGTTTGAGTCTATGATGGACAGATTCCACATAGCTTCTCAATGCCTTGGCTTAGACGATGAGATCTATAATGTGTTAAAGAACCCTGCCAAACAGGTGGTGGTTTCTTTGCCAATTACTATGGATGACGGCTCCATACAAGTGTTTGAGGGTTACCGGGTAATCCACTCAAACATTCTAGGCCCCTCAAAAGGGGGCGTCCGTTTTGATATGGGCGTAAACATTGATGAAGTAAAGGCATTGGCCGCGTGGATGACGTGGAAGTGCGCCGTGGTTGACATACCCTATGGTGGTGCCAAGGGTGGCATCCGTTGCAACCCCAGGGAGATGTCGGCCGGTGAGGTAGAGCGCCTTACCCGAGCATACACTACTTCTATGATGGAAATTTTTGGCACGGACCGAGATATACCCGCGCCTGATATGGGTACTGGCCCCCGTGAAATGGCCTGGATGATGGACCAATATTCACGCGCGGTAGGTACTACTGTAAATGGCATGGTTACCGGCAAGCCGCTGGTATTGGGTGGCTCATTGGGCCGGCAAGAGGCTACAGGCAGGGGTGTAATGATTACTGCCATGGCCGCCATGGAAAAAATGTCTATTAACCCTTATAATGCTTCTGTAGCCGTTCAGGGCTTTGGTAATGTAGGCTCGTGGGCTGCCATTTTGATGGAAGAAAGAGGCTGTAAAATTGTTTCTGTGAGCGATTTGTCTGGTGCTTATTATAATGAAAAAGGAATTGACCTGCAAAAGGCCAAAGCTTACCGCGACCAGAATAATGGCCATTTAGAGGGGTATGGCGGTGCTGAAAAGATTGGGCACGACGAGTTGTTAACACTTGATGTAGATGTGCTGGTGCCTGCTGCCACTGAAGATGTGATTACTACAAAAAATGCTGATAAGATTAAAGCCCGGCTTATTGTTGAAGGGGCCAACGGGCCTACCTCTGCCGGTGCTGATGATATTATTTATAAGAAGGGTATTACTGTAGCCCCCGATATTTTGGCCAATGCAGGTGGTGTTACTGTAAGTTATTTTGAATGGGTGCAGAACAGGTTGGGCTATAAATGGACTGCCGAACGTGTTAACAGGCGCTCTGACAGGATTATGAAAGAGGCATTTAATAAGGTTTATGAAGCGGCTCAGAAGTATGACGTTTCGCTTAGAATTGCCGCTTATATTGTAGCCATTGATAAGGTAGCCTCAACTTATAAGTTGCGGGGTGGTTTTTAGCCTGTAAAAGTACTTGGCGCCAACAGGCGTAATGATAATGATAAGCCGATGTATTCTATACATCGGCTTTTGTTTTATGAATGCAGCACTCCTTTCATGTTCAGGTCTTGTATCATGCGCACGTTTTCTTCAACAATGCTGTCAGGCACGAACAAAAACTTTTTATCATAGATTTCGCGCTCAATGTAATAGCTTACCCAGTACTCATTGGTTAAGGCAAACAGCTTGGGGTCAATAGGCTCTACTAATACTGATGAGTGAGGGGCCATAACTTCAAACATATGGCGCAGTATGGATGTTTTCACATCTTCGCCCTCATTTTTGCCATAGCCCTTAGAGGTAACCAGTACATTTTCAATGGGGTAGTTGTTTGCGTTAATGAGGTATACGTTCCAGTGAAATGACTCAACGTCATCGGTTTGTTTGACCACCGCCATGTATACACCTTCTACTTTATTTTCGGGTATGTCTTTTTTCATTTCACTGTGTGGTTAATGTCATTTCAAATTGAATGCTTAACTGTTTCAATAATTCTTCTTTTACTTCGGCCATAGGCACCTGTTGCCCCAGCTCGTGTTGCATAGAGGTAACCGCCTTATCAGAAATGCCGCAGGGCACAATATGCCCAAAGTAGGCCAAATCAGTATTTACGTTTAGGGCAAAGCCGTGCATGGTTACCCACCTGCTGGCCCTTACGCCCATGGCACATATTTTACGGGCATTGGTTTGGTCCTGGTTGTATAACCATACGCCTGTGAGCCCTTCGTACCTGCCCGCCTGTATGCCAAAGGTGTTTAAGGTTTGTATAATGGCTTCTTCAAGCACCCTAAGGTAGCGGTGTATGTCAGTAAAGAAGTGCTCAAGGTCAAATATAGGGTAGCCCACAATTTGGCCCGGCCCATGAAAGGTAATGTCACCCCCACGGTTGGTAGGGAAGTACTGAATGTTTTTATGGTGTAGCTGTTCAGGGGTGAGCAAAAGGTTAGCCTCCTGGCCATTTTTGCCCAGCGTGTATACCGGGGGGTGCTCACAAAACAGCAGGGTGTTGGTGGTTTGCTTTTGTTGCCCTTCAGGCAGCTTTCTGTTGGCTATTTTTTGCTTTACCGTGGCTTGAAATATACCGTCCTGGTAATCCCATCCTTCTTTGTAGTCAATGAGACCTAAATCTTGAAACTGAACGGTGGCGTTTCGGGGCGGTTTGGCCTGCTGTGCTGCTACCATAAGCAATTTACTATAGTGCTACATAAGTTTCTAAAAGGCCCACGCCAGGCTGCGGCTCAATTGTGGCTGTATCAAGGGCTGCGGGTAACAATACCGTGTTGCCTTTTGCCAGGTTGATGCTGTGGCCACCAGCATTTAACGTACACGTACCTTCATAACACACATAAATTATGAAAGAGTCAATGTGTTCATAATTGCGTGTAACGGTTTGTTGGTAAGCCAGTTTATTGGTGGTGAAGTAAGGGCTCTGCACCAGTTTCACTACCTCGTTTTGTGCGTCGGCATAAGTAGTTTTATATTGGTTGTAGTGCTTGTAGTCAATGGCATCTACCGCTTGCTCGGTATGTAGCTCACGTTTATTGCCCTGGGCATCTACCCTATCAAAGTCATAAATGCGGTAAGTTACGTCGCTAGATTGTTGTATTTCTGCCAGCAAAATACCCTGGCCAATGGTGTGTACCCGCCCCGCAGGTATATAAAATACATCACCAGCCTGTACAGGCTCTCTGTTGAGTACCTCTTCAAGGCGGCCAGAGTTGAAGTACTCCAGGTATTCTTCTTTAGTCAGTTCTTTGTTAAAGCCGGTTATCAGGCTTGCCCCTTCATCGGCTTGTATAATGTACCACATTTCAGTTTTACCCAAACTGTTGTGCCTGGCACCAGCCAGGGCATCGTTTGGGTGCACCTGAATAGACAGGTCTTGCGCAGCATCGAGGAATTTAATGAGCATGGGGAATTCATTGCCAAAGCGCTGGTATACTTTATGGCCTACCAATTGCCCCTGGTGCTGTTGTACCAGGGCATCTAACCCCTGGCCCTCAAGTGGCCCGTTAGTTACTACTGAAACATTGCCTGGCACGGCAGATACCTCCCATGTTTCGCCACAATTGGGCAAAGGCTGGAATTGCTTACCCAGGTGGGTGTTTATTTTTTGACCACCCCAAAGTTTGTCTTTAAATATGGTATTAAACTGTAACGGATATAGTGCCTGTGTCATGGTAATCTGGTTATTTATGTGCTTTTAGTGTGTAAAATAGATCTGTTTGTGCTGGCTAAAGTAAGTCTTGAAAGCAGTTTGCCAGCAAAAATTCATAAATTGTTGCTTGTATTCTGCGGTGCAAATATAGATGAAGCATGCAATTATGGGAAACAATCTGAGTTTCGGGCAGCGGGGCGAGCAGTTGGCAGCCAGGTACCTGCAACAGAAGGGGTACCAGATTAAACACCGAAACTACCGCTACGGCAAGACTGAAATTGATATTATAGCCGAACATGAAAGTAAGCTGGTGTTTGTAGAGGTAAAAGCCAGAAGCAGTGCTGATTTTGGTATGCCAGAAAGCTTTGTAACCAGGCGGCAGGAAGCAAATATTATTAAAGCCGCCAACCAGTATTTGCATGCTACCCAATGGCCCAATAATATCAGGTTTGATATTGTTGCCATTTTGTATACCCAGGGCAAGCCAGCCATTGAACATTTTGAAGATGCCTTTTATTGATGGTGGCTGGCAATAAAATATTGAAGGTGGCCTGCGCCTTGATTGTTAATAAGGGCCTTGTACTGGCTACACAACGCCAGCAACCGGCAGCACTGACCGGCCTGTGGGAGTTTCCGGGCGGCAAGCTGCAACCCAATGAAAGCGCCAGGGCTTGCCTGGCGAGAGAAATACGAGAGGAGCTGAGTATTGATGTGCGGCCGGTGGCTGCGCTGAACCCCAGTAATTTTGATGATGGGAATCTGACCATTTGCCTCATTCCGTATATTTGTAAACCACTGAATATGCGCATTGTGCTGCATGAGCATGCCGCCATGCGTTGGCTGGCCCCGCAGGCCATGCATACTGTTACCTGGTGCCCTGCTGACGTACCTGTAGTAGAAAGCTTTG
>CAZXTW010000021.1:16449-20349 GCA_964643525.1 uncultured Roseivirgaceae bacterium | reverse complement strand
GGGGTATTAATTATTTTTATCGGGCAGGGAGAAATTTTTCTGCCCGAGGCAGGAATTTTTCTGCCGGAGAGCGGGTACCGGGATCCGGGAGATAGGCTTCGCGCGTCCGGGAGAAACGGAGCGTAAGTCCGGGAGATATTTTTTGCAGATCCTGGACATATTTTGCTTATGTCCAGGAGGTAATTGCTACAGGGGTAGTGCTTAGGTTTTTTGCTTCTTCTTTTTAGCTGCCGGGAACAGGATGTTGTTCAAAATTAACCTGTAGCCGGGGCTGTTGGGGTGCAGGTTCAGGTCGGTGGGCTCTTCACCCACAATATGCTGGTAATCTTCAGGGTCGTGGCCACCATAAAACGTCCAGAACCCTTTGCCCATTACCCCATGAATGTACTTAGCTTCTTTAATGGCTTTGTTTTCGCCCATAATTACCACGTCGGGCTTAACCAGTAACTTTTTAAAGCCGGTAGTTTGGCCCATAAAGCCCTTAATCAGGTTGGTGTGGTTTTGGGTAAGCATGGTGGGTATGGGGTCCCACTTGGCCGAAAACTGAAACAGCTTAAAATAATCATTGTGCTCACGCAGGCCCCGCTCGGCGGGTTGGTTGTCAATATTAGAAAACTCGTACTGGTAAGGGTCCATTACCAGCCTAAAGTCCTTAAAAGCAAATGTGGGCTGGTAGTCCAGCTTAGTCTGTGCCCTTGGGTCAGAGGGGTCGCCATCAAACATTGATTCGCAAATGTCAAGCCCCTCGGCAGAGAGGGCAATGTCATACGTATCAGTGGCCGAGCACATGGCAAACAAAAAGCCACCGCCCAGCACATAGCCCTGTATTTTTTTAACCACGGCCAGCTTCAGGTGCGATACTTTGCTAAAACCATGCTTTCGGGCTGAGTTTTCGTATTCTTTCTGCTGCTCAATATACCAGGGCATGTTGCGGTAGCTGCGGTAAAACTTACCATACTGGCCGGTAAAATCTTCATGGTGCAGGTGCAGCCAGTCAAAATCGCTCAGGCGGCCTTCCATCACCTCGTCGTCAAAAATAACCTCGTAGGGTATTTCAGCATACGTCAGGGCCAGGGTCACGGCGTCGTCCCACGGTTGTTTGCTCTTGGGGCTGTATACGGCTATTTTGGGTACCTTTTCCAGCTTCATTACATCCTGGTTAGAGCTGGGGCTGGCAATTTGTGATACCACCTGGTTGTACTGCCCGTCAGTAATTACCTCATAGCTTACCCCTCTAATAATCAGTTCATTCTGAAACTTTTGGTACAGCTTAAATGCAAAGCTGCCGCCCCGGTAGTTCAGCAGCCAGTCAACCTCAATATCCTGTTGCAGTACCCAATAGGCAATGCCGTAAGCCTTGAGGTGGTTTTTCTGCATGTCATCCATTGGGATCAGCAAGTACGAGGCCCTGGCCTGGAAGGCAAGGCACAGTGCAAGGGCAATAAAAAGCAACTTTTTAGTCATAGCTACAGTGTTGAATGGCTATAGGTCAAATAAACGCTAAAATTTTGGGGTAGTGATTCAGCCAAATGTTGGCGCTTGTCTAAGCATAACGTAAAACCAGATAATAAATATATGATGTGTTGGGCTAAAAACATATATTGGTAGCAGATAGTTTTTTGGCCCATGGATTTGACAGAGAATATACGAGAAGGACTGCGTTCAATAAAAGCCAATTTATTACGAACGGTACTCACCACAGTAATTATTGCCATAGGCATAGCCGCATTGGTAGGCATACAAACGGCGGTAAATGCCATGCGGTTAAGCATTGAAAACAGTTTTTCAAATTTAGGCGCAAACAAGGTAGAGATTACGGTAGAAAGTGGCCGGGGTGGCCGCCGCCGGGGCCGTACTGAAAAGGCCCGCCCGCCCCTGAAGTATATTGAAGCTACGCAGTTTAGAGATAATTTTACCTTCCCCTCATTGATTTCAGTACGCACCACCCTTAGTGGCACAGCCGAGGTGAAGTACAAATCTAAAACCACCAGCCCCAACTCTGTTATTACCGGGGGCGATGAGAATTACCTGCCGGTAGAAGGCCTGAGTGTAGACAAAGGCCGTAATTTTTCTGCCATAGAGTTGAATAACGGCAGCGATGTGGCCATTATTGGGGCCGAGCTGGTAGAGGTATTGTTTGACCGGGAAGACCCGCTGAATAAGAACGTAACGGCCATGGGGCGGCGGTTCAGGATTGTAGGGGTACTGCAGGAGCAGGGCCAGATTGGCAGCCAGGGGGCCGACCGCATGCTGTTGCTGCCCTTAGAAAATGCCCGCAGCCTGGCCAATAAAAGCAACCAGAATTCGTTTGGCAGAATGGTGTTTGAGATGGCCATGACCATTAGCGACCCCGCTAAAATACAGTATGCCATGGGTGAGGCCACGGGGCTGATGCGTAAAATCAGGCAAGATGCGCCCGGTGCCGAAGATTCATTTGAGGTGAGCTACAGCGAATCGTTAACTGAGCGGCTTGACCGCCTTTCGGGCTACCTTACCTGGGGTGGGGTGGCCATTGGGGCAGTAACGTTGCTGGGGGCTTCAATAGCCCTGATGAATATTATGCTGGTAAATGTAACTGAGCGCACCCGCGAAATTGGGGTGCGTAAGGCATTGGGGGCCACACCTAAAAAAATAAGGCAGCAGTTTTTAATTGAGGCCATTGTTATTTGCCAGGTTGGTGGTGTAATTGGCATTATATTGGGCCTGCTGTTGGGCAATATTGTTTCGGCCCTGCTTAATGCGGGCGGCTTTGTGGTGCCCTGGCCCTGGATTGTGATTGGCCTGCTGGTAGGGGTGGCCGTAGGGCTGCTTTCTGGCGTGGTGCCTGCCAATAAGGCCGCTAAGTTAGACCCTATTGAGTCGCTCAGGTTTGAATAAGCAATGGCCCGGCGGTGCAGTAGCGGTTATGAAAGTATAAAAAAGTAGGTTATGAATAAGGTATGCGGTTTTGTATTGTTGTTGGGTGGGTTGTTATTGGGTGCCAGTGCCCATGCCCAAAGTGAAATTGTGCTGGAGGGCATTTACCAGAACCAGGCTTTGTTTATTCAAAACCCCCTGTGGGGCGCCTCTGGCGAGTATTGCATCAATGAGGTAACCGTTAATGGTGACGTGGCGTATACCGAGCCCTATGTATCGGCCCTGGCCTTGCAGTTTAAAGGCTTTGCATTGAATGCCCCCATACGCGTGGTTATTAGGCATAAAAACAATTGCCAGCCCCGCATTTTAAACCCGGGTGCGGTGGTGTTTAAGTCTGAACTTTCTTTTGACCGGATTTTTATTGGCGAAAACTTTATTCAGTGGGTAAGCCAGGGTGAAGGCCCCGAAGGCACCTACCTGATAGAGCGGTTTGTTGATGGCGATTGGGCTTATGTAACTTCGCAAAAAGCCAGGGGCGAGAAGGGGATTGTTACCTATAAAGTGAGCCTGAGGCATGAGCCTGGGGCCAACCTGTACCGCATTGTGTACCAGGGGGTGGGTGGCGCCCGCCACGTATCACAAGATTTAGAGCACCTGATGCATGCGGAGTCCATCACCTTTTCGCCACGCAGCGTTGACCGTTACATTACCTTATCAAAAGAAGCGTTTTATGAAGTGACTGATGCCGACGGCAACCAAATTACCAAAGGCATTGGCACCAAGGTTGACCTGGGCTCACTAACACGCGGCAGCTACATCATTATCATTGAAGGCCAACCCCATGATTTTTATAAGAACTGATTCTTTTAATGAATAATTAACAATTAATAGTTAATATGCCTCTATAAGAGATATTAATTATTCATTATTACTTATTAATTCCCCCTATTAATTATTCATTATTAACTGTTAATTTCAAACAGAATTACTTGCCTTGGCTGGCTCTGTGCTGCTTAATGAAGCCTTCAACCTGGTCTACATCAA
>CAZXTW010000021.1:0-16349 GCA_964643525.1 uncultured Roseivirgaceae bacterium | reverse complement strand
TTGCCTTGGCTGGCTCTGTGCTGCTTAATGAAGCCTTCAACCTGGTCTACATCAAGGCGCTTGGCAATGATCTTTTTGTTTTGGTCAAGAATAAACACCTGGGGGGTGCTTTTTATGTTGTACTCCTTCCTGAAGTTGCTCCTGAAGTAAGGGTCGGCGCCATTAATCCAGTCCATTTCAAGCTTTTGTACATACTTGCGCCACTTCTCAACATCGGTTACTGTGCATACGCCCATCGCTTCAACGCCTTCGCTTTTCAGGCCCCGGTACACATCAAGCATGAGGGGGGTTTTCTTTTTACAGTGGCCACAGTCAGGGTCATAAAAATATAAAAGGGTGTATTGTGCCTGTACGGCATCCAGGCTCACGGGGTCAAGCAGGGTGTCAAGCAGGTTTAACGAGGGGGCTGGCTGGCCTATCAGGTTTGGCCTCAACTCTGTTACAGACTTGCGGAAGCTGCCCAGCATTTCTTCATCAGCCCAAAAAGCCTTGCCCTTGAGGTAATAATTATCAACCAGGTGTACAAACACCCCGTCCTGGCCCATTACTTTTGATTTGGCATACTGGTTGGTAAACGTAACCAGTATGTAGCGAAACACGGCATCGTTGCCTTCGGCCTGGGCCAACAGCCCATCTATTGCGGCCGCCAGTGAGTCGGGGTTTTGCATTACCAGCTTGTCAACATATTCTTTTACCCGGCTTTCAAACACGGGCGTGCGTAAAATGCCTTCTTCCTGAAAATTAATGCCGTCAAGAAAGTGGTTGCGGTAATGGTAAAAGCGGTAGCGTTTTTCTTCTGCCTCAGTCAGGCCTTCGGGTACTTCGGTGGGCTCTTCAGGGCGTAGCATCAGGCGCATCACCTGGGCCATAAACGTGTTGGGGTTTTCGTTGGCCAGGTTACGCTGAAAGGTTACAATACCCTCATTAATATCTCGCATCTGGTCGTACAGCGCCGTTGAGTCGGCCTCTGTTGCTGCCTGTGCCAGCTGGCTGCGCAGGGCCGTGCTTTTTTCCTGGCTTTCGGCCATATGTAGCTGAAACCGCTGAAACAGCTCATTTTCAGGGCTGTTCTTAATCTTAGCGCTCTTTAGCGGGTCGTTGGCATTGGCGGTAAGGGTAAACTGCTGGTCTTTGACCAGCACCTCCATAAACAGGCCGCTCTGGGTATACAGGAAATATATGCCGGGTGTTAGCGGCTCATCTCCGCTAAAAACCACCTTGCCATTGCTGGCCACTTCGGCCGTATCCTGCAAATACTTTTTATCACTCAGGTGGTAGCCCAGGTAGGCTACTGTATCTTGAATGCCTTCTACCTGAAAGGTAATGGTGTAGCCTTGTGCGTGTGCCTGTTGGGCAGGCACTGCGGTAAGCAGCAACAGAAACAACCCAAAACAGGTGGCGGCGCGTAGGGTGCAAGTAAGCATGTTGTTATGCGCGGTTAATTTATTGTTAGGATCCATATCAAAGAAAACCAATGATGATCAATTTTAAAAGCAGTGATTTGTCGCGATTGCGGCATTGTAGTTTGCATAGCACAAGAAAAAGAACGATTTTTCAAACTTGACATTGCCCTTGTTTTACTGGGGTGTGCATGTATTGAAACTATCATCCAGCCAAATATCAAATATTATACCATGATAAAACAACTATTGCGTTTGCTGCACAAAGTGTTTCCTTTTTCGTTGGCCGTGCTGTTCGGCTGTGGCAAATACACCCCGCCTAATTATGCCAGTTTTGATGACTACCCGGTGTATGAAGGGCAAGACCTGGGCATACAATACACGCCAGACTTTACTGATTTTAAGCTATGGGCACCTACAGCACAGGGCGTGCAGTTGCGTTTGTATGCGCAAGGGGCCGGCGGGCAGGCAGTGGCTACCCACCCCATGAAGCCCGGGCCACAGGGCACCTGGGCCGTTAGGGTTGACGGTAACCTGGATGGGCAGTTTTACACCTTTCAGGTAACCACAGCTGAGGGGGCACTGAACGAAAACCCAGGCCCCGATGCCCGCGCTGTAGGCGTAAACGGCAACCGTGGGGCTATTGTTGACCTGGCTAAAACCAACCCTGAGGGCTGGGCAGCCGACCAGCGCCCGACGCTGAAGGCCTATACTGATGCTGTAATTTATGAGCTGCACGTGCGCGACCTGAGTATACACCCCCAAAGTGGCAACCAGCACAAGGGTAAGTTTATGGCCCTGACTGAAGCGGGTACTAAAGGCCCTGGCGGGGTAAGCACCGGGCTTGACCACCTGACCGAGCTGGGTATTACCCATTTGCACCTGTTGCCCTCGTTTGATTATGCTTCGGTTGATGAGTCAAAGCCCGACCAACCACAGTTTAACTGGGGCTATGACCCTAAGAATTATAATGTGCCTGAGGGCTCATATGCTACTGATGCTGCTAATCCGTACAGCCGCATTAAAGAGTTTAAGCATATGGTACAGGCCCTGCACCAGCGTGGCATAGCAGTGGTGATGGATGTGGTGTATAACCACACCTACGAGCTGAACAACAGCCACCTGAACCAGTCAGTGCCGGGCTATTATTACCGCCAAACCAGCGAGGGGCAGTTTTCTGACGCTTCAGGCTGTGGCAATGAAGTAGCTTCTGAACGGCCCATGGTGCGTAAAATGATTGTGGAGTCATTGAAGTACTGGGCTGAAGAGTACCATATAGACGGCTTCAGGTTTGACCTGATGGGGGTACATGATATTGCCACGATGAATGCCGCGCGCAAGGCCCTTGATGCCATAGACCCCATGATTTTGATGTATGGAGAGGGGTGGACGGCCGGTGGCAGCCCACTGCCCGATGAGCAGCGTGCCCTGAAGCGACTTACCTATCAACTAGACCGCATTGCTGCTTTTAGTGACGACCTGCGCGACGGCCTGAAGGGGCACTGGTATGAAGAAGACCAGCCCGGCATGGTAAACGGTAAGGTAGGCGAGGAAGAAAGTATAAGGTTTGGTATTACCGGTGCTGCAAAGCACAGCGGGGTAAATTATGAACTGGTTAATTATTCAAAAGAGCCCTGGGCAGCCAACCCCAGTCAATGTATTAATTATGCCGCTTGCCACGACAACCATACACTGTGGGATAAGCTTGAGTTTACCAACCCTGATACCCCCGAGGCAGAGCGTATGAGGATGCACCGGCTGGCCAATACCATTGTGCTTACTGCACAGGGCATACCCTTTTTGCATGCGGGCACTGACTTTTTGCGCAGCAAAGGAGGCGATCATAACTCGTACCGCTCGCCCGATAGTGTAAACCAGCTTGACTGGGGCCGCAAGCAGCAGTACCTTGATATGCACAACTATTACCGCAAGTTGATAGCCCTGCGCAAAGCACACCCTGCTTTTAGAATGGCCACAGCCGACCTGGTAGAGCAGCACCTGAGCTTTTTGCCTCAACCAGTTACAGAACAATTGGTGGCATACCAAATTACCGGCAATGCCAATGGCGATGCCTGGCGCAATATAGTGGTGGTGCATAATGCCAATAACAAAATAGTGAAGGCTGAAGTACCGGCAGGTACCTGGCAGGTGGTAATTGATGATGACCAGATTGATCAGGAAGGGCTAAGAACAGTTAAAGGCAAAAAGGTAACGGTTAAGCCCATTAGCACCTTAGTATTGGTGCAACAGTAATAAAATGAAAAAGCCTCCGAAACGGGGGCTTTTTCAACTACTTAAACTTAACCTTATTAAATGTAAATAACCAAATCAATAACTAAACAAAATTCTCAGGAAATTGTTCGGTAAACTTGAGAAATATTTTATTTCCTGATCATTAAGCCACAAAACGACATTAAAATTCTCAATTTCACAAGTCGTGTTGGGCTGTCTCTTTCGGGTGGTTATGTAAGTTCGAACACCTATTTTTTCCTTATCTGCTTCTCCTTCACTACCAGCTGGTAACTTCTTTTTTGAATTAAATACAAAGTACAATGCTTTTATGCATGTTGGCTGCCTTGTTTTAGGCGTTGGGGTGTATGTAAAGCTTTTGTTGATTGCCAGCAGCAGTGGGGTAGGTACTGGTGTAAGGTTGGGGGTAAAAGTGAAAAAGCCCCTGATGCCAAGGGCTTTTTCAACTACTTAAACTTAACCTTATTATGTATTATAACCAAATCAGTAATATAACCGCTGCCATGGCCAATTGTTTAAGATATTGTAGCTGCTGTGCTAGTTTTTATTATGCCTGGTTTTAGCGGCTTGCAGTGTACATGCAGTATGTGGTTGATTGTAAGGCTGTTGATGGGTAAAAAAAATAGTAAATATTTCAGTGGCTTTGCCTGGGGTAAGCTGGTTAAAGTTGAGGGGTATTATAAGTATAGCCAAATGAAAAAGCCCCTGTACGCAGGGGCCTTTCTTAACAACTTAAACTTAACCTTTTATATTAGCCAAATTACATAGTTAACTGTTGAGGCGTTCAATTGTTTAAAAGTTCTTGAAATATTTTAGAATCTGCCCATTAAGCATCTTGCGGGTATTTAATGCCAGCTTCCAGCCTTATTTTATCTAACAGGTCCAGCAGTTGCCTGGTATCTGCCCATGAGTAAACCGGGCTTTCAAGCCTGCCCTGGCGCAGGCAACGCACCACCTCACGCACCTCATGGTCAAACCCATTGCCGGTATACTCAAACTCAAATGTTTCTGCCACCTGCCAGTTGCGGTACAGGGTAACGCTTGTTTGCTCGTGCCAGCGGTTGTTGATTGTAATACGGCCGGTTTCACCAAAAATGTGGGCCTCAAGGGTGTTGTTGCTTACCAGTGATGAGGTTAGCGAGGCCAGGGCACCATTTTGATACTTCAGGGCCATAACACACTGCCCATCAACCCCGGTGGGGGTCATGGTGGCGTGGGCGCTAATGTGCTCAGGCATGCCCAATAGGGTGGCGGCTAAAAATACAGGGTATATGCCTACATCTAACAACGAGCCGCCCGCCAGGGCTGGGTTAAACAGGCGGCTGCTGGGGTTATAGTTGGCTCTAAAGCCAAAATCTGCCTGTATGCTGCGCACCTGGCCAATGGCACCGTTGCGTACCAGCTCTACTGTTTTGGTGAATGAAGGGATAAACCGCGTCCAGAGGGCTTCCATCACAAAGCACTGTTGCTGGCGGGCCGCTTCAAACACTGGTTGTGCTTCTTTCAGGTTAACAGCAAAGGGTTTTTCACACAGCACTGCTTTTTTACTGGCCAGGAACATTAACGTATTGGCGGCATGCAGGTTGTGGGGGGTAGCCACATACACCACATCTATAGCCGGGTCATTGGCCAGCGCCTCGTAGCTGTTGTAAGCACGTTGTGCCCCGTAAGTATTGGCAAAGGCCTGTGCCTTTTCTAAACTACGTGAGGCCACGGCTTCAATTGTGCAATCGGGCATGGTTTGCAGCGTTTCGGCCATTTTACGGGCAATCTTACCAAGCCCGAGTATACCCCAACGTATTGGGTTTTCTATAGTCATGTCATTCTTCAGGTTTAAAGCAGTCAAGCTATTTAATTCAGGGCAAAAGTAAAAAACTGCTATGGGTATGAAAGCAACTAGTGCCCTAAAGTATATAAGTTGCTTGATATTAGTTTGTTATTTACCGTTCCTTATTGTGTTAGTTTATTTTCTGTCTGGTATTGGTGTGTTACCAGCCGCCAGGGCTTTTTCTTTCTTTACATGTAAGCCACAGTTCAAAATTACAGCCTTCTGGCAAAACAATTATGGTATTATATGGGGTTTGCATTTACTTTTTAGTAAATGGTTAAGTGGCATAGTTTAAGATATTATGAATATAGTTATATAAAAACTGCTTTTTTGTGTCAAATACATGCCTTACCCTAAAAATGTACAACTCAGCTGGCAGTTCCGTGTGGCGGGTTAGCTTTTTGCGGCTTATATGTAGGTTAATGAAGTTAATTAGGGTTAATTGCGCGTGACTTTGTTCTACCTTTACAGAAAGAATTATTGAGGGACTTATTAAAAAGAACTTGGCTATGAAAATGAACAGAAACCGAATTGTGATTGCGTCAGTCGTACTATCTATAGCATTGTTTACCTCTTCATGTGCCTTCAGAACATGCCCAACCTACGCCAAAGATGTGCAACCTCAGCCTGCTGAAACAGAACAGGGGGCGGTACAAAAAAGCAACATCTAGCAGGCAAAACGCAGTAGGCCCTACCGGTTAGTACTGTACTCGAAATAATTACCTATTACTGGATGAACCAAGGGGTTTATGGTGCCAACCATAAACCCCTTTTTTGAAAAATATACTTTAATTACCTTATTGGCTGTGGCCGCTATAGCCAGCCAGGCTGGGTGGTGTAAAGTTTACACCTTTTAATATTTTATGGTCGTGGCTACGGTAAATTACATACTTACCGTTTACTACCTTGTAATGTGCTTCTACCCCCTGTTGCTGGTACTTGTTGACTGAGGCTTGCGCTTCTGCTTCAGTATTGCAGGCTTTGCTCATGTTTGAGCGGTGCACCTCTGCAAAGGCTTCGTCAAACGTGGGGTGCAGGCCGTACTCCAAAATGCTGCCGTTCAGCACTACCTGTAAATCGCACAGGGCATCCATACATTCGGTAAGGTCGGGGGGGGCAGGTGCTGTCGGGCCTTTGGCTACCTTGCTTTGCAGCATATCTATAAATGTGGCTTCAGCACCGCTGGCCACGGCCAGTTCGTGCAGCTCTTCTAATATTAATGAAAGCCTCAGTTGTATGCGTTCATGGCTGGGTACAGCCGGCGCATCTAATACGGGGGCGCCAAACGTACGGTGAAATTCATCTACCTGCTTTAAGCTTTGGTTCATATCTGGTGGTTCAGTGTTCAGGCTCAATATTAATAAACTATTCATATTTTGGCAGCAAAGCGCAGGTACATTCGCTGGCCTTGCCGTGAAATGTATATATTGCACATGCTAACCAGATAACCCCCCAAAGCCATGTGGAAAAAAATATTATTAGGCCTGCTTATTGTACTTGTATTGGTATTAGGCTACGGTGCTTATGGTTTTTTTTATGCTACCCGCCAGCACAGCCCTAAGGAGGTGGTAACTTTCAATAAAAATAGCCTTGAGCTTGAAGTGGTGTATTGCCGGCCCTACAAAAAAGGCAGGCAAATTTTTGGCAACGGGGCCGAGGCGCTGGTGCCTTACGGTAAATACTGGCGCACAGGGGCTAATTATGCTACGCTGTTAAAGGTGAATCAAAAAATTACTTTTGGTGATCAAACCGTTGAGCCTGGCGAGTACTGGCTGTATACCGTGCCTGGGGAAAAAGAGTGGAAAGTAAACCTCAACTCAGGCCAAAAGTGGGGGGCCATTGAACCTGATTATAGTGAAGACGTAGCCAGTACCAAAGGTACGGTTACTGCCCGCAGCCAGCCTTTAGAGCAGTTTACCATTGAGGTAAAAGAGTACAGCGGCGGCCAGGTAAACTTAAAAATGAGTTGGGATTTAACTGATGTAATTGTGCCCATTGTGTTTAACTAATGGGCATATTATTCATTAGTTACTCTTCGGCCAGGGCTTCCTGCAATGAATCAAAGGCCTGCTCGTCTTTAATTACATAGTGGCGCACCCCGTTACGAATCATGTCAAGTACCACGCTTGAGTCTTCATTGGCGCTCAATACAATAAGCTTAGGTATTTGATACTCCTCATTGAGCTTTTTAAACAGCTCCATACCATTCATGCCAGGCAGGTAATAGTCAATTACAGCCACATCAGGTTTTTCATCCTGCTCAAGGTGTTGCAGGCACTGCTCGCCACTGGTGCAAATTCTAATGCGATATTTCTTTTTCAGTGGCTGACTAAGTATCTTGGCATAGGTTTCATCGTCGTCGATGATATAGAGGGTTTCCATACTATAAAGTGACATAAATGTTTAGACACCAACGCATCAGGTACTTCCGTTACCGGCACAATGCATGCGAAAGTCCAAATATAACAACCCTGCCGAACAATTAAAGCATAAACCACTACTTAGATACGGCTCTTAACCGGCATATATTCAAGTGAACAATTCAGATCAACAGGCGCAAATCACTACAACCGAACTGGCCGCTCTTAAGCAGCGTATTGCCGACCTTGAAGAGCGCGAAGCGCGCTACCGCGAAATGGTTGAACGGTCAGAAGACCTCATTTATGAAATTGATGCTGAGGGGCTGTTTAGCTATATCAACCCTGCGGTAATACGCTTTTCGGGCTACCGCTCAAAAGAGCTCAAGAACATGTCGTTCTGGGACCTGCTGCGCACTGACTATCACAGCAAGGTGCGTGATATGCTGCGCACGGCCCTGCAAAGTAAAAACAGCGACTTTTACCTTGAATGCCCGGTGGTATCGCGCCTGGGTGAAGAGCGTTGGGTGGGGCAGCATGCCTCTTTGGTATTTGAAAACGGCCGTTATGTAAAAGCCCGCGTTATTTCGCGCGATATTACCCTGCGCAAAGGCAGCGAGCGCCAGCTTACTGAAACGCTGGAGCAACAGTACTCGCTGATAGAAAACCTGCAAACGGGCATTTTTTTTGAAGACGATAAGCGGCAGGTAAAGTATTACAATGGGGCGTTTGCCAGTATGTTTGGCCTGGAAGAAGGGGCAGAAAACTTTGCCGAGCAAGATGCCGCCACTGTGCTTGAAATGCTGCGCCACTACCCTGAAAAAGAAGCCAAGTTTTTAAGAGATATTTATGACCTGCCCGTGCGCCGCCGCAAGCTGGTTAATGAAGAAATAGCCTTTAAAGATGGCCGCATAGTAGAGCGCGATTATGTGCCTATATATTATATGGGGCGGCTTAGGGGGCACCTGTGGCAGTTTAGAGACATTACCAGCCGCAAGCAGCAAGAGCAGCAGTTGCTAAACCAGCAAAGCAAGCTGGAGGCCTTTGTGGGGGCAGCCCCGGCAGCCATTGCCATGTTTGATACCCAAATGCATTACATTGCCGCCAGCGAAAAGTATTTAGATGATTACCGCCTCAAAGACAAGCAGGTAATAGGGGCCAACCACTACGATTTGTTTCCTAACCTGCCCGATAGCTGGCGCCGCATTTACCAGCGCTGCATGCTTGGGGCCATTGAGCGGGAAGAGGAAGAGGAGTTTACCTATGCCGATGGTAAGGAGGGGTGGATGCGCTGGGAGGTACGCCCCTGGCTGGATCATGAGTATGAGGTTGGCGGCATTATTTTAATGACTGAAGATATTACCGAGCGCAAGCTGCAGGAAATGGAACTGCAAGAAGCCAAACACAAGGCCGAAGAGGCCTCTGAGGCCAAGGCACAGTTCCTTTCAACCATGAGCCACGAAATACGCACCCCTATGAATGCCGTGATAGGCATGACGCATATACTGTTGCAGGAAGACCCCAAACCTGAACAGGTAGATAACCTGAAAACCCTTCAGTTTGCGGCTGATAACCTGCTGGCCCTGATTAATGATATTCTTGATTTTAATAAGATTGAAGCCGGTAAAATTAAGTTTGAGCAGATTGACTTTAACCTGAAAGAGGTGTGTACCGGCATACACCAGTCGTTAATTTTTAAGGCCCGTGAAAAGCATATAGAGTTTGTGCTTGATTTTGACGAGTACATACCTGCCTGGCTGAAGGGCGACCCCGTGCGCATTGGGCAAATTATTACCAACCTGGTGAGCAACGCCATTAAGTTTACCCACCAGGGCACGGTTACGCTGCGGGCGCAGGCCACACGCGAAGAGCGCGACTTTTTTACGGTACACATGGCTGTGGTTGATACGGGCATAGGCATACCTGAAGATAAGCAGGAGCTTATTTTTGAACGCTTTAGCCAGGCCAGTGAAGATACCACCCGTAAGTTTGGCGGCACCGGGCTGGGGCTGGCCATTACCAAAAAACTGCTTGAACTGCATGGTAGTACCATTGAAGTAAACAGTGTGGTGGGTGAGGGTACCACCTTTTCGTTTGAGCTGCGCCTGCAAAAAAGCCAAAAAAGGCAGGGCCCCATACAGTCTGCTGTATTGAAACAGATACAGATGGATCGCCTGGCAGGCCTGCGCATTTTGGTGGCAGAAGATAATGATGTAAACCGTGTGGTGGTGAAGAAGTTTCTTGACAAGTGGCACACCCACGCCACCTTTGCTGTTAACGGCAAAGACGCTGTAGAGCAGGTGCAGGCCCAGCCGTTTGATATTATTTTGATGGATTTGCAGATGCCCGAGATGGACGGTTTTACGGCCACCCGTGAAATACAGCAAATGGATGATGGCAAGTATGCCAACCTGCCTGTGATTGCCTTGACGGCCTCGGTCATGAGCAGCAGCAAAGATAAGGTGCGGCAAAGTGGCATGATTGATTTTGTGACCAAGCCTTTTAACCCGAACGACCTGTACCAGATGCTGTTGAAGTATGCCGACCATGCCGAACGGCTGCAAACGGCTACTGGCCCCACCGAGGTGGAAGGTACTACTGAGGCTGAGGTGGCGGCGGCACAAACCGCAGAGAATAAAGCCCTGTTTCGGTTCAGGAATATTACCGCCATTGCCGAGGGCAGCACTGAGTTTATTACCGAGGTGACGCAATCGTACCTTGAAACGATTACCACCTTCCAGGCAGAATACCGCGAGGCCTTAGAGGCGCGCGACAAAGAGAAAATAAGGTTTGTTACACATAAGGTAAAAGCCTCCATTCGGTTTTTAGAAATGACCCCTATGCAGGAGGAGATAGAAACTACCAAACGTAAGTTTATTAACGATGAGCTAAGCGATGCTGAAATTGCTGTGGCTATTAACCGAATGGATACCCTTTGCGATGCTGTTACCAAAGGGTTAAGATTTGAACTTTCACAACTGTAAAGCAAATAATAAGGAATAAAGGATTACTTTGGACGCGCATTAACCCATGAGTTGTTTTATGTACAAGCCAAATCAATATGAAGATTGGAGTATTGAACGAACCAAACGACCCCCGCGTGGCGTTGGTGCCCGACACCATAAGCCGCCTGGAAGGAGAAAACGTTGAGGTGCTGGTTGAGCGCGGCGCAGGTGCCGAGGCTCACTATTCTGATGAAGCTTACCACAATGCCGGGGCCCGTTTAGAAGGGCGCAGTGGTGTGTTAGAAGAAGCTTCACTTATTGTTACCATTGCCCCCCTTACCGAAGCCGAAACCGAGCACCTGAAACATGGTGCCGTGATTATTGCCCAGTATGAGCCTTTTGCCCACCCCGAGCGGCTTGACCTGCTGGCCGGCAAGCCTTTTCAGGTTTTCAGCACTGACATGATACCGCGCACAACCCTGGCCCAGAGCATGGACGTACTCTCGTCTATGGCTTCTATTGCCGGCTACCGTGCTGTGGTAGAGGCAGCGGCCAACCTGCCCCGTTATTTCCCTATGTTGACCACCGCTGCAGGTACCGTGCCACCTGCCAAGGTTTTGGTGTTGGGTGCTGGGGTGGCAGGCCTGCAGGCAGTAGCTACCGCCCGCCGCATGGGTGCCATTGTTGATGTGTTTGATACCCGCCAGGATGTAAAAGAGCAGGTAGAATCACTGGGGGCCAAGTTTGTTGAAGTAGAAGGCGCCCGCGACGACAGCGCCGCTGGTGGCTATGCCGTAGAGCAATCTGACGCGTACCAACAACGCCAGGCAGCCAAAATCAAAGAAAAGGCCGCACAGGCCGATGTGGTCATTACCACTGCCCAGCTGCGAGGCAAGCGTGCCCCGCTGCTGATTGATAAAGACACCCTGAATGAAATGAAGCCCGGTTCAGTGGTGGTTGATCTGGCCGCCAGTACTGGGGGCAACTGCATTGCCACCAAAGACAATGCAACCATACAGGCCTATGGTGTTACAGTAGTGGGCAACAGCCACCTGGCCAGCCTGCTGCCGGTACATGCCAGCCAGCTTTATAGCCGCAATATTTACAATTACACCAAGCTGTTTCACAACCAAGGCGAGTTGAGCATACAGTGGGACAATGAAATTGTAAGCAAAAGCTGCCTGGTAAAAGACGGCGAGGTGCTGTACGGCAAGCCCGCCACCCCTACGGCTTAGCAGCCTTAAAAGCCTCAACAGGCAACCTCAATCTAATACCCCCAATTAATCCTTTTAACCTGTTTGTTATGGAAGTTCTACTTACTTTTTTACAAGAAAACCTGCTGATGTTGTACATCCTCGTGTTTGCCATATTTCTTGGCTTTGAGGTAATCAGCAAGGTGCCTACTGTATTGCACACCCCCTTAATGTCTGGTGCTAATGCCATTAGTGGCGTGGTAGTAATTGGTGCTATTGTGCTGGTGCGCCAGGCCCAGCCTGACGATTATCTGGTACTGGCCCTGGGCTTTGCAGGCCTGGCACTGGCCATGATTAACGTGGTGGGCGGCTATGCCGTGACAGACCGCATGCTTGATATGTTCCGCAAAAAGAAAAAGTAGCCCACCGGCACCCTGTTCTACTAATCACTTAACTAACTGACTACATCCATTGATCGCTATATATGATACCCTCTACCTCATTAGCATAGTGCTGTTTGTGGTAGGGCTCAGGCAACTGAGCCACCCTGATACCTCACGCCGGGGCAACATCATTGCCGCTGCCGGCATGGGCCTGGCTATTTTAATTACCCTGTTTTACCCCATTAAAGAGGCCGCAAATAATTATTTGTGGATTGCCGGCGGCCTTGCCGTGGGTGGGGGTATTGGCCTGGTGGCCGCCCGCCGCGTAAAAATGACGGCTATGCCCGAGCTGGTTTCGCTCTTTAACGGCCTGGGTGGGGCCTGTGCCATGCTTATATCATTTGTTGAGTTTTACAACTACCCACCCAACACCCCGCTGCTTAACGGGCAGGCCTTTACCACCGTGTTTGCCCTGTTTGTGGGCAGCCTGTCGTTTACCGGCTCGGTAGTGGCCTATGGTAAACTGGCTGGTAAAATATCTGATAAGCTGGTACTGCCCGCCCCAAAGGTGGTTAATCTGGTGCTGCTGTTGGTGGTGCTGGCAGTAAGCGGCCTGCTGCTTACCCAGCCGCAAATTAACTTTACCTACGTACTGGTGCTGCTGGGCCTCTCGCTGTTGTATGGCTTTACGTTTGTTACACCCATTGGCGGCGGAGATATGCCCGTTGTGATTTCGCTCTTGAACTCATTTACCGGTATTGGCGCTGCCCTGGCAGGCCTCATTTACAACAACCAGGTGATGCTGGTGGGCGGCATTCTGGTAGGAGCCTCTGGTACTATATTAACGGTGCTGATGTGCCGCGCCATGAACCGCAGCCTGATTAACGTAATTGTAGGCGGCTTTGGTGGGGGAGGGGCCGCCGCAGGCACCAGCCGTGAGCAGGTGGTGAAAGAAGCCAGCCCGGCCGACCTGGCCATACAGATGAAGTACTCTGGCAAAATATTGGTGGTGCCTGGTTACGGCCTGGCCGTGGCACAAGCCCAGCATGTGGTGCATGAACTTGATGAAATGTTGGAGGCAGAAGGTGTGCAGGTAAAGTACGCCATACACCCAGTGGCTGGCCGCATGCCCGGCCATATGAATGTGCTACTGGCCGAGGCTGACGTGCCATACCCCAAGCTGCTTGAGCTGGAAGATGCCAATAAAGAGATGACAAGCACCGATATTGTACTGGTGATTGGCGCCAACGATGTGGTGAACCCCGCCGCTAAAGAAGACCCCTCAAGCCCCATATACGGCATGCCTATACTTGATGTAGAGTTGGCCCAGCATGTAATTGTGTTTAAACGCAGCATGAAGCCAGGCTACGCGGGCATTCAGAACCAACTGTTCTTTGGCGACCGCACCCGCATGCTGTTTGGCGATGCCAAAGCTTCACTGCAAAAGCTGGTAGAAGAGGTGAGCCACGTGTAGAGTTATGAGTTAGGAATTATGAGTTATGAATTAGATTGAGTACTAACTATTGCAGGTTATTCTAACTATCTGATTTCTAAATTCTAACCTCTAAACTCTAAATTCTAACCTCTAGCTTCTCTTTAAAGTAATAATTGTTATTTCGGGGGGCATGCCAATGCGGCCGGGGTAGCCAATATAGCCAAAGCCCCGGTTAACGTACAGGTACTGGTTGTCCTCCTGGTAAAGGTCGGCCCACTCGGGGTACATATACTTCACGGGGCTCCATTTTACACTGCCAATTTCTACACCAAACTGCATGCCGTGGGTGTGGCCTGCAAAGGCCATGTCAATCTCCGGATGTTCGGGTAGCACCTGTGCCCGCCAGTGGCTGGGGTCGTGGCTCAGCAGCAGTTTGGTGGCAGCCTGTTCAGTGCCAACCAGGGCCTCATTTAGCCGCCCATGCTTCGGGAAGCGCCCCTTGGCGCTCCAGTTTTCTATGCCTACAATGGCCAGCTGCTCGCCGCCCTGGGTAATCAGGTGGTTTTCGTTGTTCAGCAGCTGCCAGCCCATGAGGCCATGAATGCTTTTTACATCTGCCAGGTTCTGGCGTTTGGCTGCTTCATTGGGCCACTGCACATAATCGCCATAATCGTGGTTGCCTAAGGTAGAAAACACACCCAGGTCGGCCTTTACCTTGTCAAACACATTCACGTAGCGGTCCATCTCTTTGGCCTCATTGTTTACAATATCGCCAGTAAAAAACACAACGTCAGGCTTTTCTTTATTCAGCATTTCTACGCCGCCTTTTACTGCTGTGCGGTTCCAGAAGCTGCCACTGTGTATATCAGAAATCTGGGCTATGGTAAGGCCATCAAAGCTTTTAGGCAGGTTGGGCAGCTGTATGGTGCGCCGCCTGATGCGGTAGTCGTGCGCCCCACTGATAATACCGTAGCCAAAGGCCACCGTGGGCATGGCCGCTACAACTACCCCTGTTTTGGCCAGAAAGCTGCTGCGGGTTATGGTGTTTTCTTTGGCTGGCTCGGCAGCAGCAGTGGCTGTATCGGGCTCGGGGCTGCTGTTAAACTGCATTACCAGCCATTGTATGGCCCGCCAAACATCGGCCAGCAGCACAAACAGCACCATAAATACCTTGGTAATGAGGTTGGCGGCAATCACGTTAATAATCACCACCCGCAGGTTGTGGGGTACGGCATAAGGCCCTATAAAAAACCAGTAAATCAAGGTAAGTACGGTTAAGGTGGTAAACACCCAGTAGCCCCAGGTAATGCCCTTTTGGGTGGCCGGGCCAAGGCCTTCAATAGCGGTGCGGAGCCCCTGCCACGCATACAGATCTATCAGTACCAAAACGCCACAAACAACAAAAATCATTAATACACGTGCTAAAGTCATCACTAAACTGTTACGCCAAACTAACCAATATTTCTTTTATACCCACAGACGATTGAGTGGCCTGCGTATTGCATGGTAGCAGAAAAGCATTGAATAAGGATTGAATATCTAACCAGATTAGTTTGTTTTGTTAACAAAATTATTTGTTAGGCATACCTGACTTAGTAATTGGAAACAGAACAAATCAAATGACGGAAGAATACATTAAAGAAAGGCTCTCTACCCATTACATTGGCCTTATTGCGGCCCATCAGGGGTATTTGGTTGAACAGCCTCAATCTGATTTTGGAGTAGATTGCCAGTTGAAGAAGATCTACCATTATACGCTACCTAATGGCAACAAGCGCTTAACTTTAGATGGGAAATACCTTGACATACAATTAAAGGCCACTGTAGAGCGTACCGTATTTTATCAGGATAAGTTGATTAAGTACGATTTGGATATTAAGAACTATAATGACCTATTTTTGAGAAAAATACTTGGAATTGCGCCATTAATCTTAATTTTATTTATCTTACCTGACGATAAGAACAAATGGCTGGAATATGGTGTTAATGAATTGATAGCCAGAAAACATGCCTATTGGTACCTACCCGAAGATACTTTAGTGCCTTCAAGCAACAAACGTATGGTAAGGATATCAGTGCCTAAGCAAAATGTCATTACCAAAGACAGCTTTCATTATTTATACCATAAATTACTATCATGACGCCACAAAGCTTTATTAAATACCTTGAAAAGAAGCAATGGTTACTAGCAAGCCAGGAAGGCAACTATTTTCAAATGGCCCCTCCATCAACATTCAAGTTTGATGTGCCCTATTATTTGCACATTCCTAAACAATTAGATGATGGCAAAGTTGATGCTACGCAGGTAACCAATGAGCTGCTGCAAATTATTGCTGCCTTTTATAACCTGCCCGTCTCTACCCTCAGCAAAGCTATTTCTCAGTCTTCTTCTTCAGTAAATTAATTCACCCATATTTTTTGGTTTACTAGAGTATGTTCCTTTTTAATGCTGTGTCTTTAACAGCATATCCATCAGTTTAGGTACGCCGGTGCTGGCAGGCTCTTCAATGAAGTGCATATTCAGGCGTTCAAACACGTCGGGGCGCTTGGGGTCAATA
>CAZXTW010000020.1:10356-20559 GCA_964643525.1 uncultured Roseivirgaceae bacterium | reverse complement strand
GAATACGCAATGTTTAATTGAACAAGTGCACTGTCATATTGTGACATGTTTTGATAGCAATATGCCAGATTAATATACTGCCTCGGTAATCCACGGGCTTTTTCTCCCTTCATTTGAATCTTTAACCTGATCCCTTCTTTGAACAAAGGCAAAGCACGCTTGTACAAGCCTAATTGGCTATATGACCGTGCCAATGTTGTGTAACAGTCGGCCAGTAAATGTAGCTGATTTGAAGGAAGCCGCTTCGCTGTATTAAAAGCTTGTTGTGCAAAGTCTAATGCCTGTGTAAAGTTTCTTTTATGAATAAAAAGGCCATGCAAGCCATTATACGAAGCAGTAAGGTAGTAGAAGTAATTCTGCTTATTACTATCAATATTTTTTAAAGCATCTAATGCGTTTTGATAGTAAAGTTGGGCACTGTCATAATTTTTTTGAACAAAATGATAGGTCTCTCCTAAAGCATAATAGGTAATTCCTAACTCATACAACTCTTGAGGTACTGGCTTTAATAACTTTATTCTTCTTTTAAAAAATGTAATGGCTGTTGAGTCATCTGCCAGAATTCTGTCATAATATTTACCTAACACATAATATGAGTCTGACAGAAGGTAATCATTAAACTCTTGCAGGTGCTCTTCTGCCACATGTATTGCCTTAAAGGCAAAATCTTTTGCACTGGCAAACTTGCCCTGTTTAGAGTATACATACCCCAGCCTGTTTAAAATAAAAATGTACGCCTTCCAATCATTTTTTTGTTGAAAGTGCTCAGCCATTTTATTGAGTAGGTCAATACCTGCCTTGCGTGTGCTTAAGTTAAGCAGTAATGAATCTGCTCTAACAAATTCGGGGTTATCATTCAGGTTAAAATATTCCTCATTTTTGGCTTCACTTTCAGGTAGGATTTGCAGTGCTGGCGGTGGGGCATCAGCATGCGGCTCAGGGCTACACATTATAAGTGTAGTGAGTATAGTAATAATCAGTGCCGCAAATCCAAAACGCTCTTGCTTCATAAACTGTCCTTGCTGCGTAGAAGCTGTTGATAAAATTAGATTTAAATCACGAAAGAAGAAAGCAGATTGCATTTTAGGCTTTACAACTTTGACCAATACCCTGCATACCTGTGTATATACCAATTATTTCGCTAAACTTGTTTTGATTCTAAAAACCAAAACTGATAAAGGCCGTGCAAAGTAGTAGCTTCATTTTGAAAGTGGGTTTACCAACCCGTAAGCAAAACATTTACGGAGGTTAGTAAGCCTGAAAATAATTTCAGTTACCAGGGTTACATTGTATTTCTTTTTTAACTAATGTCAGTCCAATGAGCGACGCAGAGATCATTGAGGGTATTGTTGCAGGAACCAGCCAGGTGCTTGAAAAAGTATATGTGCAATTCAGAGAAGAATTTGTTTTGTGGATCATCAAGCACTATGACTGTAATATTGAAGAAGCCAAAGAGCTATACCAGTTGTCGGTTCTAATATTCTATGAAAATATAGCGTCAGGCAAGGTCACTTCTTTAAAAAGCAGTATCAAGACCTACCTGTTTGCAGTAGGCAAAAATAAGTTTTTAGAATGGCGCAAAGCCGGGAAAAGGTTTACAGGTGAAGTCAATTATTACTTAGAAGATCGGGGCGAAGAAGAAAAAGTAGATAAAGAAAATAAAGAATTACAATTAGAACTGCTTGAGGCTGGCATGCAGCAACTAGGCGAGGCGTGTCAGAGCATACTGAAGCTGTTTTACTTTATGCGTAAATCAATGGATGAAATCACAGGTATATTAGGCTATAAAAATGCAGATACAGTGAAAAACCAAAAGTATAAATGCATGCAAAGGCTTAAGAAAATATACCGTGACATGGAGAAAAAGTCGGTAATTGAATAAGTTATGAAAGATGAGCAACAACATGAACGGATAAGCGATTACTTAACTGGCAACATGCCAGAAAATGATCGAACTGTATTTGAGGCAGATGCACAGGCTAACGCAGAGCTACAGCAGGCATTGGCCGTTGAAAAAAGCTTTGCCGAAGGTGTCCGCCAGGTATTCTTCAAGCAAGGGCTAAACCAGTTGCAGCAGCTTGAAAGTACCCTGCCTAGAATACAAGAGCCAAAAAAGGGTAAAACGGTTTCGCTTTGGGGCACCACGGCATTCAAAGTGGCCGCATCATTAGTGGTAGCAATTATTGGGGCTATTGCAGTGCTTCAATTCAATCAAAGCAATACTGTCAACATTAACGATCAGCTAGAGCCTTACCCACTTATTCAATCTTTTTCTGTACGTGGGCAGGCGGCTGACAGTACCCTGAAAACCAGGGCATACCTGGCGTACCAGAATAAACAATACCAGCAGGCAGTGACTTATTTTGAGCAGCTGGGTGCCAGCCAGCAGGATGAGTTCACTTTGTTTTACAGAGCCACTGGCTATTTGCAGTTGGCCAATTACGCTGAGGCCATTACATTGTATGACCAGTACAGAGCCAGCTACAGCACGCTGGCCGATGAGGCAGGTTGGTTTATGGCATTAGCGCATATTAAAAATAACCAACCCAATAAAGCCAGGCCCATATTAAAAGATGTAAATAAAAACGGTGGAGACTATGCCCAGCGTGCAGGGCAGCTATTAGAGAGCTTATAATTACGAGTTGTAGTTTACCTAAGGATAGATGAGCAGCATAGGGCTGTTTTAATTATGATAACCCTAACAAAGAATAAAATGGCTAATACCAAAGAACCACAAAACAATCAGGGAAGCCCTGATACCATGCAAACAGAACACCACGAAACCGGCCACGAACCAATTCCTGATCCACCACCACCGGGTACCCTGT
This sequence comes from uncultured Roseivirgaceae bacterium, assembly GCA_964643525.1. Classification (GTDB taxonomy): domain Bacteria; phylum Bacteroidota; class Bacteroidia; order Cytophagales; family Cyclobacteriaceae; genus CAZXTW01. The sequence continues at coordinate 17,731 of CAZXTW010000020.1, read as the reverse complement.
TCAGGCGTATTGTAATAGGTGGCCTGGTAGCTGCCGCCGTAGCGGTAGTGATTTACTTCCTGACAAAATAATAAAAGTATTATACACGACGGCATCTTTAATGATGCAAATAGCAGCAATAAAGCAACTTGTTACATCATGCCCGGCATTTTATGCCGGGTTTGTTTTTTTCTATAGGCTGCAAAGCCAACAATGCCCAGGCCCAGTAAAAGTATAACTGCTATGGTGTGAATCAGCCTGTTGCCTGAAAATGTACTGCCAAACTGTATATCGCCAGACTGCACATAGGCGCTCCAATAAGCAGGGTGTGCCGTAAACTTATTGGCATGGTTAATATAGCTTGTCTTGGCGGTTTGCAAGGCTTGCTTTAATGGCATGCCCTTGGCTACCGCTTCATAAAAAGTGGGTACAAGTGAGGCGCTCTTCTCATCATCTACCGGCCATAATGTAGTAATAATAGCTGGGCTTCCTGTTTTGGCAAATGCCCTGGCAAGGCTAAAAGTGCCCTCACCACGTACCTGCCTGCCTACACCCGTTTCGCAGGCACTGAGCATAACCACCCTGTTCGAGAAATCAAGCGCATACAGTTCATAAGGAAACAGCTGGCCATCGTCATTGGGGGCTGACTGGTTAAAAAACAACTTTGCGTTGTATGGGTTTAGCGTATCGGCTTCGCCATGCATGGCCAAATGTATCAAGCCATATGCTTCGGCATGTTGCTTAAATGAGGTTTCACTGGCTTGCTCATTAAAAAACACAGTGCTGCTAAAAAAGTCGGCAATCTTCTTCACCTCTGCCTCTGTGCCCGGTAACTGGTTATTGCTGTATGCCAACAGCCTATTGTTATTAAGTATCTGTTTCTGGTTACGCAACAACAACTCGGCAGAAAAAGCATAACTAATGCTGTTATTCAGCACAAAATAGGGCAGTTGTTTATAATTTACCTGATTACTGGCAACAGGTTCAGTCAGTAAGCCCTCTAGTGGTATTTGCTCAAATGCGCCATAGGGTATGGCAAAAACATGTTGCTTTGCTGCAAATATGCCTGCACGCTTTACGTACGGCGCCAGCAGCTTACTGTACAATTGATGGGCAACATGCACGTAGGTTGCATAATCTGCGGTTAAACTGTCTGTACGTATGCCATTTAACAACAATTGTCTGTAAGCAGCCAGGTCAGTAAATATTTCTTTTGCAGGCATGCGTTGTAATGACACGGCTTTTGCATTTACACCTAATAAATAAAGGTATTGCTGGTCGTGGTAAAACTCAATAATGGCAGCATTTTGTTGCACAGCCATGGCTTTTAAATCTGCCAGCTTTACTGGCGCCTGTGTTCTTTCTGCAAAAAATGCATAAGCTTGCTCAATGGCTTGCTGCAGGCTGTCCCACGTATTATTTACCAGCAGCAATTTACTGCGGTACTCTGCAAGCTTTTGGTCATTAACTGGTTCATTGGCTTCAACCATAGTCACCACCCCCTGCAGGTAGTCATATTGCTCTCTTAACCGGTTGCTTTCTTGTACTATACGCTCAGGCACCTGTGCCCACGCTAATGCCTCGCCCTGGCTTAAAGCCTCATTCAATAATTGGGCCCTGCTGCGTTCCATAAAATAGAAGGCAGCTTGCAGGTAGCGCTCATGCTTATCCATTTGGTACAACACCCAAACCACCTCCATGGCGCCTTCGTAAATAAACTGTTTGCTTGAGTTAAGCGCTCCTTTAGAGGCTTCATTTTGTATGGCTCGGCGGTTTTTTAGCAATAATGAATCGGCCAGGTAATAATGCGCCAGTGCCTGCTCTGCCCATTGGCCTTTGTTTTCCTTATTAGCCAATGCAAGTAAAGCCTGTGCCTTGTCATGAATTAGCTGGTAGGGCGGTAAATGCCCTTCAAAGTGCTTTACCCCTGGCACCTCACTAAGTGCGCTGGGCTCAAAGCCTTCAGTTTGAATAACTAGCGCTTTTTGAAAATAATGCAGGGCTGAATCGGCCAGGCCTGCTGCCTGTAGGGCCACGCCAACATGCTCATAACTATTGGCTATACGTTCGTGTGCTTCGCCGTAAATAAGCTTGCGTGTTTCAAGGCAGGCATGGCTATGGTGCAGGGCCGAGTCATAAGCCCCTAAGCGCTCCCAAACCGTGCTTAGCCATGAGTGGCTGTTGGCAATATGTGGTTGGTCCATGCGTGAACCCACTGAAAGCAAACCCAGTGCCTGCTGGTGGTAGGCACGTGCCTCGTGGTATTGCCCCAGGTCATACAGGTATGACCCCAACAAATTATAAAAAATGGCCAGCCACCTGGGGCTTTGTGCGTTGGCTTTGGTGAGGTTAATGGCCTGCTTAATATATGTTATAGCGGTTTGGTAGCTGCCCTTAGCCTTGTTGCACTGCGCTATTAATGACAATACGCTGGCTTTATTATTAAAACTTATGGCTGGTGCCTTGCTGGCCTCCAGGGCCTGGTAGGCATAACCCAGTGCTGTTTCATAATCGCCACTTCTGTTATAACCAGTGGCCAGGCCATAATAGGCATTAAATGCCACTACTGGCTTTGCAAGGGCAGTCTCATTTTCAATAACCTCTAAATACAACTCTTTGGCCCTGGCCCAGTTAAATGTAGTATACAAATAGGTATCGGCCAGCCCTAAAGTACTTTGAATAACCGCTTTGGTATTACCCAACACTTTGTGTATGGCCAGTGCCTTTTCGTTGGCTTCGGCCGCAGCTTTTGCATTGCCACTACGGGTATAATACGCCCCCAGGTAATACCATGTGGTGGCCAGCTGGTGTTCCAGCCCATCATATTGCTGGCAAACAGTAAGTGCCTGCTGCAAATAATCTATCCCTTGGTTGTTATCAGTGCTTTTTAAGTACAAATAAGCATAGCTTATGCGCTGCAGGGTAAGCACATACTGCGGCCAATTGGCCGCCTGTTTCAGGGGGGCAAGGCTTTGCTTATAAATAGCCAGGGCCTGATCAACATTGCCCGCTTGTTGGTAACGCTGGGCCTCGTTTAGCAAGTTGGTGGCCTGTTGTGATAAGGCAGTACTATCTACCGCACCATTTATTTGTTCAAAACCAAATGATAAATTGGTTAGCAGCAACAAGGTAATGGTCAATAACGCTCTCAATACTTTCAGGTAAATGCATAATAAAAGGTAAACCGGTGCTTAAAAATACTACATTTGGGGCCAATGAGGTAGCCCAACCTTATGGCTTACCAGTAAATGCCAGCAAACTGCACGCCATTGGTAATCTGATTGGGGTATCCTATTTTTGTGCCAAATCACTAAGTCCATCATTTATGAACAGAGATACAACCATTTTTGAGCTGATCAATAAAGAAAAGAGACGCCAGGAATTAGGCATTGAGTTAATTGCTTCTGAAAACTTCGCATCGCCGCAAGTCATGGAAGCGATGGGCTCTGTGCTGACCAATAAATATGCTGAAGGCCTGCCCGGCAAACGGTATTATGGTGGTTGTGAAGTGGTTGATGAAATCGAAACGCTGGCCATTGAGCGTGCAAAGTCATTGTTTGGGGCTGCCTGGGCTAATGTACAGCCCCACTCGGGCGCTCAGGCCAATGCCGCTGTGATGCTGGCCATCTTACAGCCAGGCGATACTATTTTGGGTTTTGACCTTGCCCATGGGGGCCATTTAACGCATGGCTCGCCGGTAAACTTCTCTGGTAAATACTACAAAGCTGAATTTTACGGCGTAGAAGAGGCCACAGGCACCATTGATATGGACAAGGTTGAGCAAAAAGCCCTGGAAGTAAAGCCTAAATTGATTATTTGCGGTGCTTCTGCCTATAGCCGCGACTGGCATTATGAAAGGTTCCGTGCCATTGCTGACCAGGTAGGGGCCATGCTTCTGGCAGATATTTCGCACCCCTCGGGCCTTATTGCCCGTGGCCTGCTGGCCGACCCACTGAAGCATTGCCATATCGTTACCACAACCACTCACAAAACACTGCGTGGCCCAAGGGGCGGTTTAATAATGATGGGCCAGGATTTTGAAAACCCTTTTGGGCTCAAAACACCCAAGGGTGTGGTGAAAAAAATGTCTGCCTTGCTTGATGGCGGGGTATTTCCTGGCACGCAGGGTGGCCCGTTAGAGCATGTAATTGCCTCTAAAGCCATTGCTTTTCAAGAGGCCATGTCTGACCAATACTACGATTATATTGTGCAGGTGCGTAAAAACGCACAGGTTATGTCGCAGGCGTTTATTGACAAAGGCTACAAAGTAATATCTGATGGTACCGACAACCATTTGATGTTGATTGACCTGCGCTCGAAAGAATTAACAGGTAAAGTAGCTGAGAATACTTTGATTAAGGCTGACATCACCATTAATAAAAACATGGTGCCTTTCGATACCAAATCGCCATTTATTACTTCAGGTATGCGTATTGGTACTGCTGCCGTAACCACCAGGGGTATGGCAGAAGCTGATATGCTTCGTATTGTAGACCTGATTGATCAGACACTCATGAACCATGATAATGAAGCCAAACTTGGCCAAATTAAAATCGAGGTGAACGAATGGATGGCAAGCTTCCCTCTGTATAAAGAAGTGGTAGCGGTATAAGTGCTTCATCACATAATTTTTCTGAATGGTTCAGAACCCCAATGAATTAACATTTTTGGAGCACCTTGAGGTGCTCCGCTGGCACCTGATCAGGTCATTGGTTGCAATTGCAATTTTTACAGTGATTGCCTTTGCTAATGGCGACTTTGTGTATGAAGTGCTGATTACAGGCCCTGCCAAACCTGATTTCATTACTTTTAAATTGCTATGTGCGGCTGGGCAGTTTATCAGTAATAGTGATATACTATGTATTGATAAATTTCCTTACGAGGTAATTAACCGTAAAGTAACCGGGCAGTTTACCATGCACATTGCCGCCTCGTTTATTATTGGCGTGATCTGCGCCTTCCCCTATGCATTTTGGGAGGTATGGCGGTTTATTAAGCCAGGCCTGTATAGCAACGAGGCCAAGGCGGCAAGGGGCGGTGTGTTTTACGTAAGCTTTCTGTTTTTGCTGGGCATTAGCTTTGGCTATTTTGTAATTGCGCCACTGTCAATCAACTTCTTATCTAACTACCAGTTTGGCAATACGGTCAACAACCAGTGGGATATTTCCTCTATCGTTTCCGTAATCTCTATGGTTGTGTTGGCCTGTGGTATTATGTTTCAGCTACCTGTGGTGGTTTACACCTTATCAAAAGCGGGTATTGTTACGCCACAGCTTATGCGTACCTACCGGCGCCATTCGGTGGTGGTGATACTCGTCATTTCTGCCATATTAACCCCGCCCGATGTGATTAGCCAGGTTCTGATTGCCCTGCCATTGATGCTGTTGTACCAAATAAGCATCTCTATATCGGCCAGGGTGCACCGCCGTAAACTCAAAAAGCAAAAACAATTAAACGAATAAACACATGTCAAAAACCATTGCCATTGGCGGCGACCATGCCGGTTATGATTACAAAGAACAGCTAAAAACTACCTTAGAAGAGCTGGGCTACACCGTTCGTGACTTTGGGCCTGACAGTGATGCTTCTGTAGATTACCCCGACCATGTGCACCCACTGGCTACACATGTTGAGAAGGGCGAAAGCCCATTTGGTGTGCTTATTTGTGGCAGTGGCCAGGGCGTGGCCATTACTGCCAACAAGCACCAGGGCATTAGGGCAGCCTTGTGCTGGAATACCGACCTGGCAGCACTGGCCAGGCAACACAACAACGCCAACGTAATTTGCCTGCCCGCCCGCTTTGTAGATGTTGAGGCTGCCAGGGCTATGGTTAAAACATTTTTAACAACAGATTTTGAAGGGGGCAGGCATCAGCGCCGTGTCAGTAAAATCAGTTGCTAACCGCTAGCCCAGCAGGTGGCTAAACAAATCACTAAGCTTGCCAAAGGGGTAAATATCAATGCTATACTGGGCAGTGTCTATGCCTTTCAGGTTAAACTTTGATACATACATTGCTTGAAAGCCGAGCTTTTCAGCCTCGGCTATTCTCTTTTCTAACTTGTTTACGGCACGTACCTCGCCACCCAGGCCTACCTCTGCTGCAAAGCAGGTGTCATGGCCAATGGGCATATCATTGTATGATGATACAATGCTTACACACACGGCCAAATCCATGGCCGGGTCTTCAATCTTGATGCCGCCAGCTATATTCAAAAAAACATCTTGCATGGCCAGCCTGAAACCTCCGCGCTTTTCTAAAACGGCCAGTAACATATTTAACCGCTTGCTGTCAAAACCAGTGCAGCTGCGCTGGGGGGTGCCGTAGGTAGCTGGCGTTACTAATGATTGCGTCTCTACCAGCAGCGGCCGGCTGCCTTCAAGCGTAGCACCTATAGTAATGCCGCCCAGTTCCTGCTCTTTTTGGCTAATCAAAATCTCTGACGGGTTTGATACCTGCCTTAACCCGGCCTGCTGCATTTCATAAATGCCCAACTCGGCCGTACTGCCAAACCTGTTTTTTAACGTGCGCAATATGCGGTATGACATGTGCCTGTCGCCCTCAAACTGTATTACCGTATCAACCATATGCTCTAACACCTTGGGCCCTGCAATGGCTCCATCTTTAGTAATATGGCCAATAATAAAAATTGGTGTCTGGCTGTCTTTGGCATAGTTAATGAGCTGGGCGGTACAGGTGCGCACCTGCGATACGCTGCCTGCAATTGACTCTACTTCGGCCGATTGCAGCGTTTGTATAGAATCTACAATAATCACCCCTGGGTTCAACCGTTCAATCTCAACAAAAATGGCCTCGGTATTGGTCTCTGTTAAAATATAGCATGCATTGGGTATGGTGCCCAGGCGGTCGGCACGCATCTTAATCTGTTGTTCACTCTCTTCGCCAGATACATAAAGCACCACACTATCTGTTAGCGTAAGGGCGGTTTGCAGCATTAAGGTCGATTTGCCTATGCCCGGCTCGCCGCCTATCAGCACCATGGCGCCAGGCACCAGCCCCCCGCCCAGCACTCGGTTCAACTCGGCATCGGCCAGCAGCTTTTTCTCTTGCTGGGCATTAGGCACTGCATTTAACTGAATGGCTTCGGTGGGCTTACCCCTGCCCACAGCCTGTGCGGCTTTGGCAGCAGGGCTGCTGCTCACAACCTCTTCTACATAAGTATTCCACGAATTGCAGCTGGGGCATTTGCCTACCCACTTGGCCGACTGTGCCCCACAGGTTTGACAAACAAAAACAGTTTTTACTTTAGCCAAAGGTAGTAATTGTCTTTTTGGTGAATGCCCGTGGTGCTTCTTGTCATTGGTGCAGCAATACCATTATCGTTGGTACAGTAATACCATTGTCATTGGTACAGTAATACCATTGTCATTGGTACAG
>CAZXTW010000020.1:3756-10256 GCA_964643525.1 uncultured Roseivirgaceae bacterium | reverse complement strand
TTGGTACAGTAATACCATTGTCATTGGTACAGTAATACCATTGTCATTGGTACAGTAATACCATTGTCATTGGTACAGTAATACCATCGTCATTGGTACGGTTGTACCATTGTCATTGGTACGGTATGGCCAATTGGCAGCACGGGTTTGTTCAATGAACTACCTGTAAAGTAAAGCATCAAAAAGGCTATTGGCAAACAGTAATGCCACTGGCCAGCCAGTTGTTGGGCTTGGTGCCTCGCGCCGGGCCGGCCTGTGCTGTTTGTAGGTTGGTAACCTGTAGCTCTTGCCAGTCATCTACCTGCCGCCAACGGCCGCTAATTGTTACTGGTTTACCCGTATATGGCAACACCTGCTGGTTATACGCCTGGCCATTGGGGCCGGTAAGCAAATAATAGTCATAACCGCCACTGCTATTTTTTACGCTAAGCACCGGGGGTATGCCCCCTGCAATGCAGCGTACTGCGCATGAGCGGTGGGCCTTACCATAGCCGGGCTTCATCACCCCAAAAAAGCATTTGCCGTCAACAATTTCACCTGCCAGCGTGGCTTCATGCCATGTGCCGGTGGCTTGTGCCTGCACAGGGCTGCTTGCCTGTTTAGTACCTTTAATTGAAGCTTTGCCCTCGCTCAGTTCAAGCAGGCTTTTGCCATCATAATAAATTAAGGTGCCACTAATGGTTACCTCGGCCTGGTTCAATGCTGTGTTACGCCCCAACTCATCAATAATATGGGCCACGCCCCGCTTGCCCAGGTTTACCAATGGTATGCTCTGGTACACGGCGTTGCCCTGCGTATTTGTGCCGGCATTAACGCGCAGCAGGGGGTAGGGCTTTTCAAAAATTACACCGGTAATAGTGGTGTAGGTACCAAACTCAAACACTGAGTTTTCAGCGGGCTGCTGGCGCAGCGCAATGCTCAAGGCCACCACTAATAGCACAACGGCAATACCACTAACCGCCTTTACAACAACACTTGCAACGGCTTTGGGTGCTTTAGGCAAATAACCTATGTAAAATGGGTCTTTCTCTGCTGGTGTCATGGGTGGGTATGGTATAAAGGGTTATGCATAACGGGCAGGCTCTACAGGTGTGCCATCGGGCTTGGGCCTGGGGTCAACATATATTTTATTCTCTACCAGCTTTACCTGGTAGGTAGCAATCTTTTCTGTAAACGGGGCTGGTGCGCAGCCATCTTCAGGGCGGTACTGGTAGCCATGCCAGGGGCAGGTAATTAGCCCATCAATAACTTTACCTTCACCCAGGGGGCCGTTCTGGTGGCAGCACACGTTAGATACTGCCGAGAGCTTGCCATCGTACTTAAACAAAGCCACGCGATCAGCACCAAAATTCACTACTTTGGCCCTGCCTTCGGGTATCTCGTCCAGGGTGGCTACCTCTACAAAAGCATCGGTGGGTGGCACCAGGCTTTGTTTGTCTTTCTTGGCTTCCTTCATAGCTGCCAGCAGGTGCAGTACAATAACGGTGCCCATGCCCACACCAAACAAACCAACCACCAGTAGGGGGGCATCATTCTGCACCACACCCAACACCACATGCCCTACCAGCAACAGGTAAGCCACATACACCAGCATATGCAGGGCCTTCCATACCTGTGGCTTTAAGTTGGCCAGCCAAAAATCGTGGCTGGTGGCCGCCATCAAAAACAAAATGAGCAAAGCCAAAAAGCCCAGTGTCTGGAACGGAAACTGCCCTAACGAGGCATAGTCAGTATTGCTCACAAACAATGATACAAGTACGTTTTTGTTGCCCAGTGCATGAAACTGCATCAGGCTAAACCCGCCATGTATGGCCCCTATTAAAAACATGGTAACACCCAAATGCCTGCGGTTATACAGCAATGGCAAAAAGTAAGGGTTTAACCTGCACAAAGGCCCAATGACCAAAATTACATGCAGCATGGTAATGGCCAGGCTGCCAGTGGCCCTGATCAAAAGTGTTTCTTGCGTGATCTCTGCATTAAACGTTAGGGTAAGCCCAATAAACACAACCAAATAGGCAGCTACGCCCGCTACCATAACAACGTCATAGCGCTTTTTTTGCCTGTTCCACAAAACGGGTGCATACTTAACTCCCATATCAATTACTCAAGTTTATAGTATAAAGCGGCTTTTGCTTTAAGTAGTCATAAATAATTAAATGTGTAGGTACGTTGCTGCTGGCCAAAGCATAGGTTTTACTGCCGGTACTGCCTGCCTTGCCCAACAAGGTGCTGCCTGCAACATTGGCCTCACTGCCAAACACAGCATGTACAGTAGCAAAAGCAGCAGGTAGAGGCTCATGTACCTGTAGTTGTACAAAATGCTTGCCCTGGGCATTGGCCGTTACCAGCACCCGCCCCATGGCAAACTCATTGCTGGCCAGTATATTCTGTATGCTGCCGCCTTGGTTAGTTTTTTGTGTGGCTTTCATTAGTGCCGGGCTTTGGGTAATGCCCGCTACAAACAAGGCGGGTAGCAAAAGCAGCCACAGCCACCAAACCACAACATGTCTTTTTCTCAGGGGTTTAATCATTAGGCTGCTTGTTTACGCTTTAACCACTTTTTTAATAAAATGGGCCACAATACAGCGGCCCCAGGCAGGATTAACAGCCTGAAGCCAAAGCTGGCCCCCTGGGCCGAGCTGTCAATTTGTTGAACGCCCTTAAAAACAAAAACAATGGCAAACAAAAGCCCAACGGTAAGGTAAAGCGCTGCCCCTATAAACAGCAACGTAATGGTTGTTTCCATGGTAATTAATAGCATGTATAATATATGTGCCACCGCAGTGGCATTCAGGCAGGTAACTTACAAAATATTTTTTGTACTCGCTGTCAAATGCTGACTAAACCATTTGGGCGCCAGCCAAGGGCTTACCAACAGGCGGCAAGGTTTACTGTGCACCTGTCAGGGCGTGGTTTTTAACTGGTAAAGCTTACGCTCTGGTGTAAATGAGTACTTGCTGGCAAGCAGAGGCATTTTTTCAAATATGGCCGGCATTACCCCTTCAGCATCAAGTATTACCTCGGGCAGGTCATTATTCAAATTAATGTATAAGTCAGTCAGGTTGTCGTAATACGCAACATTTGTAAAATGGATGCTAGCCAGTTGCCAGTTCAGGTACTGTGTGGCGTGTTGTGCATGTTGGTAAGCTGTTAGGGTATTGCCGGTTACTAATATACGCTTGCCATCAACTACGGCACTTTCCTGAAATTGCAAGGGCAATATATAATTGTTGGTGGGCAGCTGGTTGCGCAACTGTGCTACATTGTATTGAAAGCCCAGGTTAATGCCAATGGTGGCACCAAAAAACACCAGAAAAAGCAACTCTGATAGCAGCCGGCGCCTGCTTAACAAAAAATAATGGCTAATAAAAAAGGCCAGCATGGGCACAAAAACCATTAACTGGTACGGGGCAAGTGCCTTGGCGGCAAAAACAGATGGGGCAGCCAGCACCAGCATAAACACCATAACGTACTGAAAGCGCACCTGAAAGTTAACATACCGGGCCCGTGTAATGAGCCTATACATGGCCATAATGGTAAAAAGCAGGGGGGCTGCCGCCAGTGCCAACAGCAAAGGGCCCGAGAGCCAATGGGCCACATCAATAAAAAATACCGATTGCAAAAACTGAATATAAAAGTCTTTGTGGGCGTTATTCCAATAAAAATACATCCAGGTAAACAGCCAGGGCAGCCCAAAACCATACAGCAGCAACACATAACGCCTAAAAAGCGAGCCGGTAAATAGCAGTAGTGATAGCACCGTGGCCAAAAAAAACGCCACTGCTGGCAGGTAAAACAGGCTGGCAAGCCCCAGGTAAATGCCGGTGTTTAAAAAAAATGAATCTTGCGTTTGGTTGTCAATACGCTTAAAAATATTGTTAATGGCCAGCAAAATTAATGTCAGGCTCATTAATATGGGCGAGAGGCTGTTAAAATCAAAAAACAGGTTCATAAGCGTCATATACACCAGGGCAGGTATATAGCTGCTTTCATTATAAGCTTTGTTTTGCAGCAGCAGGGTGTTAAACAAAAAGCTTTGCACCCAAACCAATAATAACGACACCACGTGGTGTGCCATGGCAGAGCGGCCAAACAACACATCCAGCAGCCAGTATACCCCAGCTGCCAATGGGGCCGTATTGTCCCATATATCTGCATAAAGTAAGTTGCCTTCGCCCATTTTCTGGCCCAGCAGCAACCACTTGAGCTCGGCAGCCTGTAGCAGGTCCTCGTTCAGCAAAAAGGGCAGCCTAATTGCCAGCAACATAAAAAAAATGGCAAACAGCCGGTAGGGGTCGTTTAATCTGAAAAAACTCAGCAAGCCAATTATTGGTTTTAAGTGTTTTGAATAGCAGTGCTAAATTAGCACGCCAGCGTGCATATTTCGTAAAAATAGTATGATATTTGTAATCCTATGAAAGAAAGCACACGTCAACAAAAGGTAGCACGGTTAGTACAGAAAGAATTGGGCAATCTTTTTCTTTTTGATGCCAAAAGCCTGTTTGGCTCTGTTTTCATCTCAGTAACGCAGGTGCGCATTTCTCCAGACCTTGGGCTGGCTAAAGTATACCTTAGCGTTATGAATACAGACCAGGCGGCCCAGGTGGTTAGTGATGTGCAGGCCCGTAAAAGTGAAATCAGAAAAATGCTTGGCCAAAAAGTGGGCAAGCAACTGCGTATAGTGCCAGACCTGGCCTTTTACCATGACGATTCAGCTGAGTACGCCTCTAACATTGACCAAATTCTTAAGGGCCTGGATATACCCCCTGAATCTACTGACCAAGCCTAAACCATCGGTTATAGCAGTGAATTTTTCATTCTTCATAGCCCGGCGATACTTTACCTCATCAAAAAAGTCAAAGTTCATCAACATCATATCTATCATTTCTATGGTAAGTGTGGCGGTGGGTACTATGGCATTGGTGGTGGTGCTATCTGTATTTAATGGCCTTGAAGATTTACTCAGGTCTTTACACAGTTCGTTCGATCCTGAAATTAAAATCACTGCTGCCAGGGGCAAGTCATTTCAGCGGTCAGACAGCCTGTTCACTGCCATTAAGCAGCTAGAGGGGGTAGCCATGGTTACTGAGGTTATAGAAGACAATGCCTACGTAAGGTATAAAAAGGCAGAACTGGTGGTGAAGCTCAAAGGGGTAAGTGACACCTTTTTGGAAGAAGACCGCCTCAAAAACAATATTGTGTATGGGCAGTTTCTGCTGCGCGATCAAACCAGAAACTACGCCTTGATTGGCCGTGGGGTACAATACCTGCTTTCAATTAACCCAAACAATGAGTTTAACGCCTTAAAGGTGTTTTACCCCCGCAATGTAAAGCCAGGGGCAATTGACCCCTCTAAAATGGTCAAGCAGCAAAGCATACAGCCTGTAGGTATTTTTGCCATTGAAAAGCAATACGACGAAAACTACATTTTTGTACCATTGCGCTTTGCCGAAGAGCTGTTTAACTATAAGAATAAAAGAACAGCGTTTGAAGTAAAAACTTCTGTTGGAGCAAACATGACTGATGTTCAACAAAGGCTACAGGCCCTGCTTGGCAGCTCATTTCTTGTTTTGAACCAAGACCAACAGCATTCAAGCTTATTAAAAGCCATTAAAATAGAAAAACTCTTCTTATTTATAGCTTTCACCTTTATCCTTGCAGTGGCCTCATTTAACATATTCTTTTCGTTAACAATGCTGGCTATTGATAAAAAGAAGGATATTTCAGTGCTGTACGCCCTCGGGGCACAAGACAATACAATCAAAAGAATATTCTTGTCAGAGGGGGCACTTATAGCATTTACAGGCGCCCTGGTGGGTTTGACCTTTGGGTTTCTCATTTGCCTTGTGCAACAGGTTTATGGGGTTGTACCTATGGGCATGCAAACAGCCGTGACAGACGCCTACCCGGTTAAAATGCAGCTGGTTGACTTTGTAACTACTGCTGCCTCTATCATTATCATTACTTACCTGGCTTCTTTCAGGCCAGCAGCCATTGCTACCAGAGTAAAAACGGTTGAGCACCTGTAACATTAAACAAAAATTTTTGCCAGTACTGAGCAGCTGATTTGTTGTTTTATTTTCTCTGCTTTTTTTGGTAATTTGTCAATTGTTCTATTTGTAAATGTCATGAAAGTTTCTACAACAGCCCCGTTCCAAATCATCTACTCGGTGTATCAGCATGAGTACTTGGGGTATTTGCTGGAGTCGTTCGTGGTGCAACTGAACGAGTCTGGTGACCTTACATTTTCGCACCAGAACATCTCCCAGGCCAATGCTAAAGAATTTGCAAGCGGCCTTGATGAAATAGATTATGAGTTAATTCAACTCATGGATGATATACACCCAGATGCAATAATTAAACGGTTCTACAAGAAAAAAATCAAGGCTGAAGACTTCTTCTTTAAGATATATGATAAAGAAAGGGGCAACAAAACCCTTCAGGATGAAATAAACCACTACATTGAAAGGCGCCGGGCACGCATTTGCAGCATTTTA
>CAZXTW010000020.1:0-3720 GCA_964643525.1 uncultured Roseivirgaceae bacterium | reverse complement strand
AGGGGGCGAGATGGTGAGCCTGCCTGGAAGCACATTGAAATTTGCAAAAACAAGGCCACCGTACGGTTTCACTTCATGCGGAATGAGGATAACACCCACTACTTCCCTACCATTAAGCATGAGGGCCAAAAAATAGCCTTTCAGTACAACGGGGCTTACCTGCTTTGCCAAAACCCTGCTTACCTGGTGGTTGATGATAAGCTGTATACCTTTGAAAATGAGCTGGAAGGTAATAAGTTGAAGCCTTTTCTCAATAAAAAGTTTATTGTAATACCGCGCAAGGTTGAAGATACCTACTTCCGCAAATTTGTGGCGCCACTGGTGGCCTCGTTCGATGTTTTTGCCAAGGGCCTTACCATTGTTGACGAGCAGTATAAACCACTGCCCGTATTAACCATTTCAGAAGTACAACAGGTGGCGCAAAACCTTACGCTGTTTGACGGGCAGCATGCAGGGCCTGAAGCAGACCAGACAAAAATACTTTTTGAGCTAAAGCTTAAATATGGTGATTACATATTTACCAGCTCTGGTGGCGAGCAAACCACCGTTCAGGTAGAAAAACAGGGCGAAGACTACATTTTCCATAAGGTGCGGCGTGATGAGGGTGAAGAGCACCGCATAAAACAACTGTTGAGTGATTCGGGCCTCTCGCTGGTTAATGCCAAAGTGGTATTGCCCAAGTCAGTGGCCTTTGAGTGGATCAACAACTACGAAGAGCTACTCGAAACAGAGGGTATTGCCCTGAGGCAATCGGCCGATACCAAAAAGCGCTACTTCATTGGTAAATCACATATTTCATTAGAGGTAAACGAAAACATTGACTGGTTTGACATTAACGCCAACGTTTGGTTTGGTGAGTTCAAGGTGCCATTTAATGAAATCAGGAAGTTAATACTGCGTAAAAAGCGTGAGTTTGTGCTGCCCAATGGCGAAGTGGCCGTTATACCAGAGGTGTGGTTTACTGAATATAGCGAGTTGTTTGCTTTTATGGAGCAGAAAGACGAGTTGCTTACGCTTAAAAAACACCACCTGTCGCTCATTAAAGAGCTTGAAAGTGGCAATCTGGCCAAGGTTAACCTGAGTGCCAAACTTGAAAAGCTGCGTGAGTTTGAAGAGATAGATGACCACCCCCTGCCTGAGCACTTTCAGGGGCAGCTAAGGCCCTACCAGAAGGCAGGCTTTAACTGGATGCTCTTCTTAAACAGTTACAATTTTGGCGGCTGCCTGGCCGATGACATGGGCCTGGGTAAAACCGTGCAAACACTGGCTTTGCTGCAAAGCCAGAAAGAAAAAGAAAACAACTCGGCCACCTCGCTGCTTATAATGCCTACCTCGCTTATATACAATTGGCAAATGGAGGCAGCCAAATTTACCCCAGGCCTGAAGGTGCATATTTATATGGGCACCAACAGAAATAAAGACGTAACCAGGTTTGCCAATTATGACCTGATTCTAACAAGCTATGGCATTACCAGGCTTGATATTGAGCTGTTTCAGAGCTATTTCTTCAACTACATCATTCTTGATGAGTCGCAGGCCATTAAAAACCCGGGCTCAAACATTGCTAAGGCGGTTAAAAAACTCAAGTCAAAGCACCGGCTTATCCTTACTGGTACGCCCTTGGAAAACAGCACGCTTGACCTGTGGTCTCAAATGTCGTTTCTAAACCCTGGGCTGCTGGGTAATCAGGCCTTTTTCAAGAAGGAGTTTCAGATGCCTATTGAAAAAAACAGCGACGAGCGCAAAACCAGCAAGCTGTATTCAATCATTAAACCTTTTATACTGCGTCGGCAAAAAGGGCAGGTGGCTACCGAGCTGCCAGAAAAAGTTGAGCACATACAGTTTTGCACCATGACGGCCATGCAGGAAGAGCGCTACGAAGAGGCCAAATCATACTACCGCAACAAAATCATGGATAGCATTGAGTCTAAGGGGGTTAACAAATCGCACCTTATTCTACTCAAAGGGCTCACCAAGCTGCGGCAAATTGCCAACCACCCCAAAATGATTGACGCCACTTATATGGGTGATTCGGGTAAGATGGAAGATGTGATTCACATGTTAACCAATGCCATAAGCAAAGACCACAACATTCTAATATTTAGCCAGTTTGTAAAGCATTTGGCCGTTATTAGTGACTACCTGAACAAACAGGGGGTTGACTTTGCCTACCTTGACGGCTCAACTAAAAACAGGCAAGAGCAGGTAAACCGCTTTCAGAATAATGAAGACCTGCGCATTTTCCTGATTTCTCTCAAGGCAGGTGGCCTGGGCCTGAACCTGACTAAGGCCGACTATGTGTTTTTGCTTGACCCCTGGTGGAACCCCGCCATTGAAGCACAGGCCATTGACAGGGCCCACCGTATTGGCCAGGAAAACACGGTGTTTACCTACAAATTCATTACCAAAAACACGGTAGAAGAGAAGATTCTGAGCCTGCAACGCAACAAGCAAAAGCTGGCCCAGGAGCTTATTACGGTAGAAGAAAGCTTTGTAAAAAACCTTACCAAAGAAGATATTTCGGCGCTGCTTGACTAACCACGTTTAGTTTGCCGGCAGCACACTTTGTGCGCGGCGGCTCAGCACAATAATAATAGCTGAAGTGGCAAACATAATCAGGCTATAAATTGCCCCGGGTATGGCAATATCTGGTCTGTTTAAAATCAGCGGGCTGCTGGCAATAACAATAGCCAGCGTACCGTTTTGTATGCCAGACTCTATCGAAACAGTAAACCGTTGGCGCACGCCCAGCCGAGCCAGGCTGGCCACACCAAAGGCCAGCCCCATTGAAAGCACATTCAGCACAAAAGTAGCCGGGCCACTCTGGGCAAAATAAACGCCTATATTGGCCCGCTCTTTTAAAATGGCGCCCAGCACAATAATTACAAAAAACACAACGGCTATTACATTAACTGTTTTACTGGCCCTAAAAGTCCACTTGGGGGCTTTGTGCTTTACAAACATGCCTATGGCCACTGGCAGCAGCGTAATGGCAAATATCTGCCCAATAACCGTACCCACCGGAAAAGGTATTTCCTGGCTTTGGCTTAAAAACATTTGCATAAACACACTCAAAAAAACAGGTATAGTAAAAATAGTAATGATGCTGCTCACGGCAGTTAGCGTAATAGAGAGGGCAATATCGGCCTTGGCCAAATGGCTAATCATATTTGAAGTACTGCCACCGGGGCACAGGGCCAGCAGCATTACCCCCACGGCCATCTCTGGCGGCATAGGAAAAACATTGACCACCAAAAGCCCCAGCAGGGGCAACAGCACCAACTGGCAAATCAAACCCACTACAATTGTTTTGGGTATTTGAAAAATACGCCTAAAATCTGCCACTGTTAACGTAAGCCCCATATTAAACATAATAAACGCCAGCGCTATTGGCAGTACAACAGTAGTAATAATTGATGATTGCATACGCCCCTTTTTAATTGGTTAACTGCCACTTTTTGCAATTGTTTTTTAGGCAACAACAGTTTTGGCAATATTATTGGTGTGTTAAAGTTATAGAACTATATGAACATCTTCGAAGCTTAACATCATTATTCTAAAAACAGGCCTCAGCAGCTGCATGCAGTATACTACTTATTATTTTGATTGTTTAACACTAAAACCGCAGCAGTATGAAAAGCTTATTCTTATCAGCAGTAGCCCTTATCATGGCATTTACAGCCATGGGGCAGCAACCCAACTGGCCCGAAAACCGCCTCA
>CAZXTW010000019.1:0-20747 GCA_964643525.1 uncultured Roseivirgaceae bacterium | reverse complement strand
ACCTGCGTAAAAGTAAGGCCAGGGGCTTTGTTTTGTCGCTAAGCGGTGGGGCCGACTCATCTGCATGTGCTGTACTGGTAGCAGAAATGGTGCACCGTGGCATAACTGAGCTAGGTGCTGAAGGCTTTATCAACAAACTGGGGCTAGAGGCCCTGAGCACCTTAAAGCCAGCCCTGGGCAAACTGGGCCATGAGGCACTACGGCAGCAACTAGTGAACCAGCTGCTATTCTGTGCCTACCAGGGTACGGTCAACTCATCGGCCGATACGCGACAGGCGGCCGAGAAGCTGGCCCAGTCAATCGGGGCACAATTTGCCGCCTGGAATATTGATGAAGAAGTGGCCGGCTATACACATAAGGCTGAACAGGTACTTGAGCGCCCGCTTACCTGGCAGCAAGACGATATTGCACTGCAAAACATACAGGCAAGGGCACGCTCGCCCATTATCTGGATGCTGGCTAATATCAAAGGGGCCCTGCTACTCACCACCTCTAACCGCAGTGAAGGCGATGTGGGGTATACCACCATGGATGGTGACACCAGCGGCAGCCTGGCCCCTATTGCAGGTATTGACAAACATTATTTATTACAATGGCTGCGCTTTGCTGAAAAAGAACTGGGGTATGAAGGCCTGGCCTATGTAAACCGCCTGCAACCCAGTGCTGAATTGCGCCCCCTAACCAATAAGCAAACAGATGAAGATGATTTAATGCCCTATGCCGTGATTGCTGCCATTGAACAACTGGCCATACGCAACCATC
This sequence comes from uncultured Roseivirgaceae bacterium, assembly GCA_964643525.1. GTDB lineage: Bacteria > Bacteroidota > Bacteroidia > Cytophagales > Cyclobacteriaceae > CAZXTW01. Next base: position 19,985 of record CAZXTW010000019.1, on the reverse strand, counting down.
AAAGCCCTGTAGCCGTATTTAAAGCCTTAAGCCTGCAAAATTTAGAGCCCGATGAGCTATTAGTACAGCACATTACCAGATTTTACAGGTTATGGGCCGCCAACCAGTGGAAGCGCGAACGGATAGCCCCGTGTTTTCATCTGGATGATTTTAATGTAGACCCCAAAACCTGGTGCCGGTTTCCCATTTTATCGGCAGGCTTTAGCGAAGAGCTGGCCGAGCTGCATACCCTGCTAAAACCCAGCTCAGTAAAAGCATAGGAAAAGCCCAGGCTACTTGTACAACAGCAAACAGGCCGTTCAACACAATTACCCACAATAAATGTTAATGACGGTTGCAAGGCGGGTGTTTTTGCCTTGAAAAACTATATTTGCCCCAAAATATGCTAACATGTCACTACTGAGCTACATTGTCTGGGATGCAGACCCCACCATGATTACCCTGTTTGGGCGTTCAATTGTATGGTACGGTTTGCTGTTTGCCATGGCCTTCCTGATTTCGCAGCAAATCATGTTTTACATTTATAAGAAGGAGAACCTTTCTGCTCAGTATGTAGAGGTTTTAACCATTTACTTAATGTTGGCCACTATTATCGGGGCCAGGCTAGGCCATGTATTGTTTTACGAACCTGCTGATTACCTAAGCAACCCCATTGATATTTTAAAGATTTGGGAGGGTGGCCTTGCCAGTCATGGTGCTGCCATAAGCATTCCCTTTTCATTATGGCTGTATGCCAACTATGAAATCAAGATTGGCCTCAAAAGCGCTTTTCCTTTTATCAAGTATAGTAAAACAAAGAAAAAAAGAGAAAGGCAATCATTTCTGTGGCTGCTTGATCGTATTGTGATTGTAGTGGCTATTTCTGGCTGCTTAATCAGAACGGGCAATTTCATAAATTCTGAAATTGAGGGGCTGCCCACCAATAGCAACAGTGGGGTAATTTTTGCGCATGCAGTAGAAAAGTATATCACTGAATACTTTACAAGCGTAGAAACAATAGAAGCTGGCCAACCAGATATTACCCTGCCACCCGGCAATGATGGCTATTACCCCCTGCAATATACCATAACCTTTAAACGCAGTGCAGGCACTGACACCACCAAGTTGGCCAATGGTGTACGCACCGCCCTTACCAAAAACCTGGTAAGCAAATACGCCAACAATCAGTACAGGTACCCTTACATTTTAAAGCATGTTGACCCTACAAAAGGTAGTTTTACTATTAAAGCTTCTTTAAAAAACAACCAGGCTACCCTGAAGGTATATACCTATGGTACCGTACGGCACCCTGCCCAGCTGTATGAGGCCGCCTCATGCCTGCTTATTGGTATAATACTATTCTTAATTTGGCGCCGTAAAAAATCTACTATGGTAGAAGGCTCCATGTTTGGCTGGTTTTTAATTATGCTGTTTGGGCTTAGAATTATATATGAACAGCTTAAAGAAAACCAGGTACCTTTTGAAGATACTATACCACTGAACATGGGTGCGTGGCTAAGCGTGCCCTTGGTGCTATTAGGCATATTAATACTTATTTTGGCCCAAAAACGGCACAATAAGCTCAAGGCAGCAGGGTAAAAAGGGCCGATGGCAGGCAGGTAAGGTTATCGTCATTTATTTTACCAATTACCTTACATTCATTAGTATATTCCGTTATTATGGTGTTTCTTATAGACTTGAATAAACGACTCTAACCCTAAATTCTCGTCAATTCTTGAAATTACGCAAGTTTACGGGTAGGGTAAGCAGTCTAATATTAGTAACACTTTTAAAACACTAGCTTGCGTCGGTTTCTTTACATGTTGGCCTTTTGCCTCCCTTTGTGGTCGTTAGCTCAGGTACCTGCTGGTAATCAAACCGATACACCAGTGCCTGAGTTGAACGACAGTACCGACCTGCGCCTGGTAGAAATTGACAAAGTATTTGTTTTAGGTAACAAGAAAACCAGAGAACGTATAATACTGCGCGAGGTTATGTTTACCGCAGGCGATACGCTACGCAGGTACCAGATTGCCCGCCTGATTCAACGAAGTAAGAATAACCTCAGAAATACACGCCTTTTTCTCGATACAGAAATTACTGCTCTGGAGGTTAGTGACACCAAGATTGATATCGTGGTGAAGGTAACTGAGCGGTGGTACATTTTTCCGATACCTATTTTTAAGCTGGCCGACCGTAACTTTAACGAGTGGTGGGTAAACCAGGACAGAGACTTTAACCGGGTTGATTACGGCATTAAGTTTTTTCATTACAACATGCGTGGCAGGGGCGAACGGCTAAGGCTGGTATTGCAAAACGGATTTACTGAGCGGTACGAATTAAACTACTCAATACCCTATTTAGACAAAGCCCAGCGCAACGGCATGATTTTAAGCCTGAATTACATTGAAAATAATACTGTTGCCTACCGCTCATTTGACCACCGACAGCAGTTTACACGCAGCGAAGAAAACCTGAGGCAGGTATACCTGGCCGACGTAAGCTGGTCACACAGGCGCTCGTTCAATGAATTTCATTATGTTAGCCTGAGGTATAGCAAAACTGCAATTGCTGATACCCTGGCCAACCTAAACCCTGACTACCTGCTAAATGGCAGAACAGAGCAACAGTACTTTTTGCTGCAATACCAATACACACGTGACTACCGCAACAATGTGGCCTACCCTTTAAATGGCTCGTTATTTACCGCATTGGCCAGCAAAACAGGCCTGGGCATTTTTGACGATATTGACCTGTACCAACTGCGCAGCAGCTACCACAGGTACATTGATTTGAAGAAAGGCTTTTATTTAAGTGGCCTGGTAAGGGGTAAGCTCAGCACCTTAAACCAGCAACCTTACTTTAACTTCAGGGGGCTGGGCTACCGGCTTGATATGGTACGTGGCTTAGAACTAAACGTGATTGAGGCACAATACTTTGTGTTAAATAAACTCACACTTAAAAAGAGGCTGTTCAGTAAAAAAGCCCATATAGGGCTAATACCCTTTCGTGAGTTTAGAAATATACCGCTAGCGGTTTATGTTAAAGCTTATTTTGACAGTGGCTATGCTGGCAATAACTTCACTTATGAAAACAATACCCGCCTAACCAATCGGTACATTTATGGGGGGGGCGTTGGCCTTGACTTTGTTTCTTTTTATGACTTTGTTTTGCGCACTGAATACTCTTTTAACCTTGAGGGAGAGCGGGGCCTGTTTCTCAACTTTAAGGCAGCCTTTTAAAGCCCGCTCACATCTATCAATTTTCTTTTGCCACGCTTATTAATAAAATACCAGGTTCCTTGCACCCGCTTGCCGCTTTTGTATTCACCTTCATACTCCAGGCGGCCCTCTGCATTAAAAAATTGCCAGAGGCCTGTTTCTAACCCGCGCGCCAGCTGCCCTTTTTGCTCAACTATGCCTTGGGCATTGTATACCAGCCACTCTCCTTCGGGCAGGCCATTGCGGTAAAGCTGCCTGCGCTTTAGCTGCCCATTGTCATGATAAAATTGCCAAATGCCAGCATGCAGGCTCTGGTCAAACAAACCAGCTTTTTCAAGGTTGCCATTGGGGTAGTAATACTTTGACGAGTCTTGCTGTAGCCCACCCCGCCAATGCTCAACAGCCAACAACTGGCCGTCAAAGCTGTAATGTCTCTGGGGGCCGTTCCACAGCCCATTCTGGTAATGCGCTACCGCGCTTAGCGTACCACTGGGGTAGTAAAAGTGCCACTGCCCCTCGCGAATGCCATTGTTTAGCTGCCCAGTGGCTTTTACCTGCCCAGTGGCATAGTAAAGAGTATCTGCCCCTTGTGCAAACCCTGCCATAACAAAGCCTACTGCCAATAATGCAGCCAAAAACAACCTATGCCCCCACTGCCAGCTCCAAACGGCAAGCCCTGTAAATGAGTAAGTTACCAACTGTATATTATTTATTTCTTTTTGTGATTTGACTTTTAACATTGCTATGGCTAGTTTGTTAGCATATTAATCATTTATGCGCTTAATCTTAGCCCACTTAACCTTATTGTTGTTGCCTCACTTATGTTACTGCCAGCAGGCTATTCCTGTAGCTGGTGCCCGCGCAGAGGCTTTGGCAGGTGCCCCTGCTACTTTAAGTGATGCCTATGCCCTGTTCAATAACGCTGCCGGGCTGGCCCAAATACCCGACACAACTATTTTTTTTGACAAACGGCTGGCTTTTGGCCTTGCCCCATTGCAAAACCTGTATGCCGGTGTGGCCCTGCCTTTGCCCCGGTTTAGTGTGGCCGCAGGCCTGCAACGCTTTGGTGGTGACCTGTACAACCAGCAGCAAATTAGTGTAGCCATAGCTAAAAAGCTGGGCCTGGCCGCCCTGGGTGTAAGCATTGGCCACCGGCAGTTTCACCTGGAAGGGCTGGGCAATGAGCGCCTTCTGGTAGTTAGTATGGGCGGCATTGCCACCCTCACACCCAAGCTCAAGATAGGCACTTATCTGGATAATGCGAACCAGGCACGGCTAAAGCGGCTGGGTACCGGCACCTTGCCCGTAATTTTACGCACCAGTGTACAATGGCAACCTGAAGAATACCTGCGGTTAATAGTTGGCGCTGAAAAAGACCTGAGCCAAAACCCCATATGGCAGGTAGCCATAGAGTATGCCATTACTCAACATGTAGTACTGCGCACAGGCATGAGCAGCCCCAATACAAGAGGCTATTTTGGCTTTGGCCTTTTGTTGCAGCACTTTAAAATACACTATGCGCTAACCCAACACCCACAGTTGGGCTTTAGCCACCACGGCACAGTGGCCTATTACCTGCATCAACTATGGTAAAACAATTACCCCTGGCCTTCACAACACTTCTACTAGCTTTACTTTTGCTAAACCATGGGCAGGCAATGGCTCAAAAACAGACCACCACCCCTGCCGATGCTTTTGAAGCGTGGCTGGCACAGGTACTTGACCCTACCGAACCAGTGAGCGACCAGGTATATGAACAGCTGTATTTTTTGTACCAGCACCCGCTAAACCTCAATAAAGCTTCTGAAGAAGACCTGCGCGGGCTGTACCTGCTTACTGAATACCAGATTACCCAGCTGCTGGCACACCGGCAAAAGTACGGCAGGCTGGTTAGCGTATATGAGCTGCAAGCTATACCCGGCTTTGATGGCCCAACCGTGCTGCACCTGTTACCCCTGGTGAAGGTACCAGAAACTGACGCCACAGACCCTACCCTGCCCTGGCACCGCAAACTGGGCAACAGCCCCACCCATTGGGTGCTGGCCCGGTATACCCAGCAGGTAGAGCTGGCCCGAGGGTACCAGCCGCATATGCTGGCAACCGATAGCGCTGGCTACCAGGGTAGCCCACCACAATTGCTGTTACGCTACCTGGCCCGCCACCCCGGTAAGCACAGCATAGGCTTCACTGCCGAAAAAGATGCCGGCGAGCCCCTGGACTGGCAACCCCAACAACGCCTGTATGGCATGGACTTTTACAGTGGGCACATAGCAGTATACGGACAGGCGGGTTTGAAAATGGCTCTGGTGGGCGATTATTACGGGCAGTTTGGGCAAGGGCTGGTCATGGGCAGGGGCTTTCAACTGGGTAAAGGGGCTGAAACCATCACTACGGTAAGGCAGCCTCGCCTGGGCATACGGCCCTACACCGCTGTGGGCGAGCAGGCTTTTTTAAGAGGTGCCGCCGCTACGGTACAGCAAGGGCAGGTAGAAGCCACGCTATTTGCCTCACACCGCAGGCATGATGCTACACTTGAGCCACAGGGCACCGGCCAGGCCGTCATCACAGCCTTACCCCTGTCAGGCCTGCACCGCACCCACAGCGAGGCTGCCCGGCGCAGTGCGGTTACCGCCAATACAGCAGGGGCTAACCTGCACTACAGGCACCCGGCTAAACGTTTACAGCTAGGGGTTAACGCCCTGGCCATGCGCTACAGCCATCCCTTTGCCCAGGCCGCCCAGTGGGCCACCAGCAATACGCCCCCTGGCCACAACCGGTGGAACGCCAGCGTATACAGCAGCGGCACAGTGGCCAGCCTGCACCTGTTTGCTGAAGCGGCTGCCTCTGCCAATGGGGGCTTTGGCGCAGTGGCAGGCCTCATGAGCAGCCTCACCCCCGCTTTACAGCTGGCCATGCTGTGGCGGCACTACAACAATACGTTTGATAACCCACATGGCCATGCTTTTGCTGAAGGCACCCGCAACCAAAACGAACAGGGCATGTACTGGGGGCTAAAATACACCCTTAAAAGGCGCCTTACCCTTTCTGCATTTTATGATCAGTTCAAGTTTCCATGGCTGCGCTACCGGGTTAACGGCCCCAGTAATGGGTATGAGTGGATGGTCAAGGCAGTAGTACACAAAAGCAAGTTAGAAGCCCTGACCGTACAGCTGCGTAGCGAGCATAAAATGCGCAACGCCAATACCACCAATGCCACCCAGGCTACCCCACCACAACCTGCAACCAGGCACAACTGGACGTTACAGTACCAGTACGTGCCCTACAAACCGCTTACCTTTAAAACCAGGCTGCAAGGCAGCCGGTATGCTTTTGAACAGCAGGTAAGTATGGGCTATGCCCTGATACAGGACGTTACCTACAAAACCATACGTTGGCAACTTAGTGCCAGGGCAGCACTGTTTGATACAGATAACTTTGATACCCGCCAATATGCCTACGAGCGTGACGTATTGTATGCTTTTACCATACCAGCCTACAGCGGGCAGGGCATCAGAACCATGGTAATGGCAAAAGTAAAAATAAGCAAAACAATTATGGTGTGGGCACGCTATGCCAGCACCCTATACAACGACCGTACAGAAGTGGGCAGCGGCAATGACCTGGTTGCTGGCAGGCGCCGTAGCCAGGTAAAATTACAGGTGCGGTTTAGTTTGTAAGCACACCATGGTCAAACGAAGTTAAAACTGCGCTAAACTCGCTTAGCATCATGGCAGTGGCACCCCAGACTACATGGCCGTTCACATCAAAATAAGGTGATTGCATGGTGTAGTTGCTCCCTACAGTTATGGCTTTTACCTTTCTATAATTGGCATCGGTAAAGTGGGTAGTAGTTGCTTCAATAATTTTGACTACCTCTTTGGGGTCAGGCTCAAAAGCCGGGGGCTGGTGGGCTACCCCAACCACTGGCAGTACATTTACATTACTGGCCGCTACATAAAAACTACTCAAAGCCCCAATTACCTCAACCTGTTGGGGGGGCACCCCTACCTCCTCATGTGCTTCGCGCAGGGCTGTTTGCACCAGGCTATCATCTTCAGGCTCTTTTTTGCCACCTGGCAGGCTAATTTGCCCACTGTGCACTCCAGGGTACTCTGGCCGTTGCATTAATGGCAGGCTAACCCCTGCCTGGCCGGGGTACAACAGCACCAGCACGCCAGCCTCTTTAGGGGGCTTTCTGTGCTTAAAATTAGCCGGCACCTGCCCCTCTCTCATGGGGGCCATCTGCATATGGGCGTCCATGCCTGGCAACGGCTGTTGCAGACGTTTTTTTAACCGGTCTATAAATTGGGTAAACTGTGGGTGCCTTGCCATAGCGCTTTTGATGTGTATCAGTCATTAAAACAAAGTAAACAAGCCATAAAAATACATTACTGCTAATGCATTGCCCTATTTTTGGCTGTACTTTTTGGTGAGCTTGGTTCTGTTGGTAATCTCTACATACGACCGCCCACTGGTAGGGTTTCCGTTACGTGTGCCACGTACTGCACACATACCTTCCCAGTAAGAAAGTGACAGGCCCGGCAAAAAATTCAGCTTCAACTCCTGGTCTGGTATTTTGGCCTGCACGGTCAGGTCGCAACCTAATGACGGTATACGCACTGACCATTGGGTGGGGTACTTCCCTTTTGACCTTGGGCTGGTCCAGTACGCCAGCTCATCAATCTCAATGTCATCATGGCTCAGGTAAACCGCTTTGCCCTGGGCATCATAATAAGTGCCTCCATACACATTGCGGTTTCCTTTGTAATCTTTCAATAGGTAAACCATCAGGTCTGTCTTGTCTTCTTCAAACTGTATGGCCATCCAATCCCACGAAATATAATCAAGCGTACCTACTGAGCCACAGTTCCATTGCCTGTCATACCACAAGTTACCTGTAACCCCAACCGGCTTGCCATCAATCATTAAACTGCCTTTAGCAGGCAGGCGGGTGTAAGAATAATAGCCTAGCTTGGTAATATCGCCATACTGCTCATAGCCGGTACCGTCATGAAGCAGCACAGGCTTATCAAGTGTAGTAGTCAAATCAAACCCGAAGCCCTTATTACGTTTCATATTGGCTTTTAGCTGATACTGCCCTTCCTGCCCGCTAAGCGCCCACCGCACTTTACCCTTTTTCATGCTCAGGGCAATGGGCAGCTCCGGCAGCAAAAAGTCCTTCAGGGGCACCACCTTATAATCATACACAAACCTTTGCCGCTTAGGGTCGCTAATGGCCACGTTCACCATCATTAAATCACGCTTACCCTTTTGGTTAAAATGAAAAAACACATACTCAATGCCATACTCATCGTTGGTGGCAGTATCATACAGGTGGCCTGTCATATACCACCACTCTAATGAATTCTTAAAATGAGGGGCTTCTTCTTGTGGCAATTCAGCAGTAGCATTAAATACATCATTGTCAGTATAAAACGCACTTTTACAACTGGCAAGGGCAAACAAAGCTACAATAATCAGTACACGGGTAGCTTGATTAATATTGGTACGCATCATAAAAGATTCAGGCATTCAGTACAATACTGCCAACTGTCAGGGTTTACAAATGGTTCATAAAAAAATCCCACAGCCGCAGGCCATGGGATTTTCTCTAACTATACTAATACTATGTACTGGATAAAAGCAAATTATGATTTAGGATTACTTAGACGTCATATTAAAACTGGGCCACTTCTGTAGAACCTTCCATGGCTGTGGTAGAGGCCATGCCGGCCATAACAGTTTGCTGTACAGCATCAAAGTAGCCTGTACCCACAAAACCCTGGTGGCGTACGGCCCTGAAGCCTTCACTTTCAAGGTTAAACTCGCGCTGCTGCAGCTTTGAATAACCGGCCATACCATGCTGGCGGTACTCTCTGGCCAACTCAAACATGCTGGTATTCAGGGCATGGAAGCCTGCCAGGGTAATAAACTGGAACTTATAACCCATGTCAGCCAGCTTCTCGCGGAAGGTCAACATCTCTTTTTCTGACAGGTGGGCCGCCCAGTTAAACGATGGGCTACAGTTGTAGGCCAACCACTTGCCGGGGTACTTTTCATGCACGGCCTGAGCAAACTCACGGGCATAACCCAGGTCAGGGTTTGAGGTTTCCATCCAGATCAGGTCAGCATAAGGGGCATATGAAATGGCTCTGTCAATGCCTTGCTCAATGCCATGGCGCACCTTAAAGAAACCTTCAGAAGTACGGTTGGTATCCTGAATAAATGACACATCTCTGCTGTCAATATCTGTTGTTAACAGGCCTGCCGCATCGGCATCAGTACGGGCAATAATCAGGGTGGGTACCCCCATCACATCGGTAGCCAAACGCGCTGCCACTAATTTGTTAATAGCTTCGCAGGTGGGTACAAGCACCTTGCCACCCAGGTGGCCGCACTTCTTGGCAGAGCTTAGCTGGTCTTCAAAATGTACACCAGCAGCACCGGCCTCAATCATGCCTTTCATCAACTCATAGGCATTCAGGTTGCCGCCAAAGCCAGCCTCTGCATCAGCTACAATGGGCACCAGCCAGTCAATATCGTGCTTGCCTTCAAGGTGGTGAATCTGGTCTGCACGCAACAGAGCATTATTAATACGCTTCACTACAGAGGGCACGCTGTCAGCCGGGTACAGGCTCTGGTCGGGGTACATGCTGCCTGCCAGGTTGGCATCAGCAGCTACCTGCCAGCCGCTCAGGTATATGGCATCAAGGCCGGCCTGCACCTCTTGAATAGCCTGGTTGCCGGTAAGGGCGCCAAGGCCAGCTACATATTGTTGGTTTTTAAGCTTCAGGTATAAGCGCTCGGCACCACGGCGGGCCAGGCTGTGTTCAATTTGAACTGAGCCGCGCAGCTTCACTACATCATCGGCAGTATAGGGCCTTTCAATACCGTTCCATCTTTCATTATTGGCCCAATCGTAAGTTATCTGCTCTATTGTTTTAAGACTCATCACTTATCAAAATTTAAAGGTTGTATAATCAGGTTATTTACAGTTGCTGGTAGGCACCCAGCGTTAAGAAATTGGCAAACTGGTCCGTAAATACCAGGCCTTCCAGCAGTTTAGCGGCCTGGTGGTAGTGGCCATTTTTAAAGGCCTGCTCACCCACACGTGCCTTTAGCTTATCAATGGCGGCCGTGATGTACTGCTTGCACAAGGCTTCGGTAATGACAGTACCATCTTGCAGGGTGGCCTTGTGTTGAATCCATTGCCATAGCTGGGCCCTTGAAATCTCTGCCGTAGCAGCATCTTCCATCAGGTTATTAATACCTACGGCACCGCGGCCATTCAACCACTCGGCCATATACTCAATGGCTACCTCAATATTGGTCATTAGGCCCTTAACCGTAATCTCACCGCCTTCAATCTTAAAGTCAAGCAACTGCTCGGCAGTAATCTGATCATCTTTAGGGGTAAAATCTTTCTGGTGGCGGCGGCTGCCCAGGGCATTATCAAATACCCCTTTAGCTACCGGTATCAGGCCGGGGTGGGCCACCCACGTACCATCAAAACCACGCAGAGCTTCCAACTCTTTATCGGCGCGTACCTGCTCGTAAGCCTTTTGGTTAATGGCTTCATCTTTACTGGGTATAAACGCGCTCATACCGCCTATTGCGTGGGCTCCACGGCTGTGGCACACCTTAACCAGCTTATTAGCATAAGCGGCCATAAAGGGCGCGCGCATACCTACCAGCTGGCGGTCGGGCAGCACCGCGTCGGGGCTATTACGGAAGCGCTTAATCACACTGAATATATAATCCCACCGGCCGGCATTCAGCCCGGCAATATGGTTACGCAACTCATACAAAATCTCATCCATTTGCAGGGCCGCTGTAATGGTTTCAATCAAAACCGTAGTCTTGATAATACCCTTGCGCAGGCCAAGCTTATCTTGTGCCTCAATAAACACACTGTTCCACAGGCGGGCTTCCAGGTAGTGCTCTAACTTAGGTAAGTAAAAATAGGGGCCACTGCCACGAGCAAGCAGGGCTTCTGCATTATGGAAGAAGTACAACCCAAAATCAAACAATGAAGCTGAAACGGGCTCACCATCAACCAGCACATGCTTTTCATCCAGGTGCCAGCCTCTGGGGCGTACCTTCAACACTGCAGTTTTATCTTTCAGTGCATATGTTTTACCATTTGGGGCGGTAAAATCAACCTGGCGGCGGATGGCATCATACAGGTTCACCTGGCCGTCAAGCACATTCTCCCAGGTAGGGGCGGTAGCATCTTCAAAATCAGCCATAAACACACTGGCACCAGAGTTCAGGGCGTTCACAATCATTTTACGGTCTACCGGCCCGGTAATTTCAGTGCGGCGGTCTTGCAGGTCATCAGGTATAGGCCCCACGCGCCACTGGCTATCGCGAACGGGCAGGGTTTCTTCAGGAAAGCCCAAGGCTGTGCCCTCTTCAATTTGGTGTTGCAGTTGCTCACGGCCCTGCAACAGGGTATGGCGCGTGTCGCGGAACTTCCTGTGCAGTGCCGCTACAAAGGCCAAGGCTTCAGGCGAAAGAATCTCAGAATACCGCTCTTTCATTCGGCCTTGAACCTCAATACGCTCAGTACTTATTGCTATGTTCTCCATGGCATTGGGGTTGTTTGTGAGTTGACTTACACAAACATACGAAGCGAATTTTATTTTACAAGCGAATATTCGCTATTTATTTTTATTCGCTTTTAGCCAACTTTCACAAATCAGGCTTTTTCGCCCCTATTGCCTATTTTTACACCAAACAAAGCACCTGCCAATTGTCAATTACTGAAGAGAATGTACGATTTGTATTCGGGCTTAAGGTCAGAGAATACAGAACAGCCCTTGGCTTAAAGCCAGCACAACTGGCCAAAAAAACGGGCCTATCCCCCTCTTACCTGAATGAAATCGAAAAAGGAAAGAAGTACCCCAAGGCAGATAAAATCAGTGCTCTGGCCGAAGGGCTCAATACTACGTACGATGAGCTGGTATCATTACAGCTAAACCAGCGCCTGGCCCCATTGTCTAACCTGATCCAGTCAAACATACTGTCAGACCTGCCCCTTGACATTTACGGCCTTGACCCTTCACGCGTATTAGAGCTGCTGGCCGATGCCCCCGCCAAGCTCAATGCTTTTATCAGTACGCTGGCCGAAATGGCCCGCAACTACAACATGAAGGTTGAAACGTTTTACTTTTCAGCCCTGCGGGCCTACCAGGAAATGCACCAGAATTACTTTGAAGACCTTGAGCAGGCCGCTGAAGCATTTTTAAAAAGTGAGGCAAAAGCTGGCCAAACCAGGCTGAATGATACCCGGCTGGCAGCCATCCTCACCCAGCAATACAACTACACCATTCATGAGCAAATGCCAGACAACCCTCACCTGGCCACCTTGCGCAGCTTGTTAAAACCAGGCAAAAAACCGGTACTGTACCTTAACAATGGCCTAACCCCCAAGCAGCGGGCTTTTGTACTGGGCAAAGAGCTGGCCTACCAGGTGCTGGGCTTAAAAGAGCGGCCCTATACCTCATCATACGTAGCCATTAAAAGCTTTGACGAGTTATTGAACTACTTCAAGGCCTCTTACTTTTCATCAGCCGTACTCATACCTAAACAGGCCTTTGTGCAAGACATGAAAGCCCTTTTTAACCAGCGCAGCTTACTGCCCATGGCCCTGCTGCGCCTGTTTGAACGCTACCAGGCTACACCCGAAATGCTGTTGCAACGCCTTACCAGCCTGCTGCCCAAGCACTTTGGCATTAAAGAATTGTTCTTTTTACGCTTTACCAACAAGCCCGGTAGTGATTATTTCAGGCTAAGCAAAGAGCTGCACATTGGTAGCCTGCACAACCCCCATGCCAGCATTTTAGACGAGCACTATTGCCGCCGGTGGATTTCAGTGAACATACTAAAAGATTTAACCAGGGTGCAACGGGCAGGCAGGTACAAGCGGCCCATAGCCGGCATGCAACGGTCAAGCTATATTGACTCAAATAAAGAGTACCTCATTTTTGCCCTGGCCCGCCCCATGATGCCCACCCCAGAGTTGAACACCAGCATATCTATCGGGTTGTTAATGACACCCAGCTTAAAACGTACCGTCAAGTTCTGGAATGACGAAAGCATTATTAGAAAAGATGTAAACGAAGCATGCGAGTACTGCCCGCTTACTGATTGTAAGGATAGAGCAGCCGAACCAAAACTATTACAACACCAACAAAAAACTGAAGCCATTAAAGCTGCGGTAGATGCTGTAATGAATGAAGAGTAGTACCCTACTGGCAACGCGCTGCCACACGGGCCAGGCCTTTTTGCTCATTACGCTGGGCAGATATACGCCATTGGGCGCAGGCCTTGTCAGCATCGCCCTGTGCCGCATAAGCTTCACCCAGGTAAAAATGCGTGAGCAGCACACTGGCGTCTCGCTCGGCCACACCACTAAGTACACGCTCAGCCTGTTTGGGTTGGTCAGTCAGTAAATAATAAACCGCCTTATTGCGCAGGGCCCACTGGTTGCGGGGGTCCATGGTAATACTGCTGTTCACATCTTGCAGCCCTTCATCAATATTGCCGCGCAGCAACTGTATATAGCCCCTGTTGTTCTGCACAAACGCTTTGCTGCCAGAAAGTCGCTCGGCTGTTGCCACATCGGCCCAGGCCTCGTCAAGCCGGCCCAGGTCAGCATACACCAAACAGCGGGCATTATAAATCTGCCACCGCTGCGGGTCAGTGGCTTGTGCTTTGGTAAAATCGGCCAGGGCAGCCTCATATTTACCCAAATGAAAGTGCACAATGCCGCGGTTAATTAACGCATCTACACTGCCAGGCTGTAACTCAAGTGCCGTATTGCTCACTTCAAGCGCCCTGGGGTATTCATTTAATGAGTAGTACACCTCCATCAACACCAAATACAGGCTCATTGAATCTGCATATTGCTTCGCCAGCCTGTTCAAATCGCTCAGGGCTGGCCTGTAACTGCCCAACTCAATATGGTTCAGTGCCCGGTGGTAGTAGGCCCAATACTGGTCTGGCTGTAGCAGCAGGGCTTTATTCAGCGAGGCCACGGCCTGCTCGGGCTGGCTCAGCTTGGACAGGGCCAGCCCCTTATTCAGGTGTGCCTCCATATATTGGGGCTTTTTCTCTAAGGCCTCATCAAACAGCCTGATGGCCTCTTCATACTCCCTTTCATTGTATGCTAACACACCTTTAACCAAAAAGCGCTGGGCATCGCTTTCAGTTTTATTACAGGCAACCAATAGCGCAAAGGCTGCCAGTAACAAGGGCCAATACAAAACGGAATTAAGCGGGTACTTCAATAGCTTGCTGGGTAAAGTCTTTTCTGCGGGTATCAATTTCAGCTTCAAGATCGTGCAGAATATTATACAAACCAAAATATGTGCGGTTCAGATACAGGCCATGCTGTGAGCCACGGGCCACCTTTGATTCGCGCAGCTCTTTCATCTTACTCAGCCGCTCGCCGGTAGTAAAAATCTCTTCAAAATAAGCCTTATCGCTAAAATCAAAACTGTCGCCATGAAAGGGCTTGGCCAGCAACAACAGCAAATTACGGAACAGGTCAAAGAAAAAGGCTTCTTCATCAGGCGTATCACTGTCATAAAGAAACTGCAAATCTTTAAAAATAGCCTTCATCTGGGCCTCATTGGCCGCCACCTCGCGGTCTACCAGTTGAAAATACCCCTCATAAAAATCAAGTGGCAGTTCCTTTACACAACCAAAATCAATAATGCCCACCTTACCATCAGCCTGCAATAAAAAATTGCCAGGGTGCGGGTCGGCATGCAGCTGCTTCAGGTGGTGTATCTGAAACTCATAAAAATCCCACAGGGCCTGCCCTACCCTGTTGCGCACAGCCTGTGGAGGGTTGGTTTTCAAAAACTCATCTAAATGCAGCCCATCCAGCCAGTCCATCGTAATAATGCGTGGGCTTGAATATTGTTCATAGTATTCAGGAAAAGCCAAATCAGGAATGGCCCGCTTACAGGCAGCCGAAATCTCTTTGCTGCGGCGCAGTTCAAGCTCATAGTCGGTTTCTTCCAGCAGCTTGCCCTTCACCTCATCAAAATACACATCAAGGTCTTTGTCAGGCAGGTTCATCATGCGCACAGCAATGGGGCGCACCAGCTTCAGGTCACTCACTACAGAATCTGCCACACCGGGGTACTGTATCTTCACGGCCAGTGTTTTACCGTCTTTTGTAGCCTGATGCACCTGCCCAATACTGGCCGCATTCACAGCCTGCTGCGTAAAACTATCAAACAGCTGATCGGGCGATTGGCCAAAGTACTTACGGAATGTCTTGACCACCAACGGGTATGATAACGGGGGCGCGCTATACTGCGCCATAATAAACTTATTGCGGTAAGCCTGCGGCAGGGCGTGCTTGTCCATGCTCATCATCTGCGCCATTTTCAGGGCACTGCCCTTGAGCTGGCTCAGCGATTTATAAATATCTTCTGCATTATCGCGGTCTAACTCTTCACGATCAAGATCGGGGTTAAACGCTTTTTTGGTGTAGTGCTTAATGTAATTGCCGCCTATTTTGGCACCGGTAGTCACGAACTTAGCTGCCCGCTGCACCTTACCTACCGGTATACTGCGTTGTTCCTTCATAAAAAATATACAGGTTCAATACTGTATACCAATTTTATGGGGTGGTGGGTTCGTTTTTAGTGGCTTTCTGTATTAAAAATTTTGTTAAATCTACGGCGGTGTCAACCGCATTGCGGCCCAGCAAGTCAAAAGTCAGGTTCACACTCTTCTCAATGGCCGCATCAGTCTGCTCGTCATCCTCGCTGCTATCGTGGCTCCAATAATGCACCACAAACAACACCTGCCCCCACAACACCTTATCGTACTGCTTGCTTACCAGCATGCGCTTGGCCACCTCATCATTTACCTTGCCCTCTTCAAGCAATGTATGGCTGTAATTATCAAAGGCTTGCTTAAACTGTTTTAAAAACGAGCGATTCAGCAATTGTATAAAGTAACCACTGCAACAATCGGCCACGTAGCCTTTGTAAGGCTTTAGCACCTCAATCAAGGTAAACGAAAAGGCCAGCAGCTTTTCACGCACCGTATACTCTGCATAAATTGGCTCAGCATTAAGTGTGCTTAGCGTTTCATCAAAAAAGCGGCCCCAGATGTCCTGCTCAAGCGCTTTAATATTGCGGTAGGTCTTAAAAAAGTTGGCATCTTCCATGTCTGTACCTTCCAGAAATCGGTAAGGCCAGTTGGCCCGTTTGCCGGTACTGTTGGCATACTCCAAAAACAAAACCTGGTACTTTAACTTCAGTGCCTGGTCATTATCGTGGGCTTCGGCGGCGTCGTGCATGGCTTGTATTTATTTTTAGCAATATACCACAAAACGCCGCAATGGCCGAATAGTTCCTGGCACTTGCAAAGCACCCAACAGATGAATTAACTTGGCCTGCCAATTAACGTTTTGACCACCATACAGGCACGCACCTATGAGCCATACTGACAACCAACAGAAACCCGAAATTAAGCTGATTGACGGCTTTGAGTACATCCGCTACAGCAAGCCCCATTACAGTGATGATGAGATGCAGCAGCGCACCACTGACTTTTACGAATGGATGGATGGCAGGCGCTCGGTGCGTGATTTTAGTGACCGCCCAGTGCCCCGGTCAGTGATAGACAACATCCTGCTCACAGCCAGCACGGCCCCTTCAGGCGCGCACAAGCAGCCGTGGACCTTCTGCGTGGTATCTAACCCTGATATGAAGCGGCAAATTCGCGAAGCAGCCGAAAAAGAAGAGTATGAAAGCTACCACAACCGCATGAGCGACACCTGGCTGGATGACCTAAAGCCCCTGGGCACTGACTGGCACAAGCCCTTTTTAGAAACTGTGCCTTACCTCATTATTGTGTTTAAGCGTGTATTTGAAGTAGGCCCCAACGGCGAAAAGCGCAACAACTACTATGTTAATGAGTCGGTGGGCCTGGCAGCCGGTTTTTTGCTGGCCGCCATACATAAAGCAGGGCTGGTTACCCTCACACATACGCCCAGCCCCATGAACTTCTTAACCAAAATACTGGACCGCCCTGATAATGAGCGCCCTTTTTTGCTGCTGCCCGTGGGCTACCCCGCGCAAGAAGCCTATGTGCCCAACATACACCGCAAACCCCTTGACCAAATAGCCCAGTTTTATACCTGATTAGCGTAAAACAAGCTGAAAGCACCACACTTTAAGTAGGCCTGCCTATATTAGTACCATGTTGAAGCTACCCATAGGTTTGCAAGATTTTAGAAGTCTACGTGAAGATGGCAACATTTACGTAGATAAAACCGAGCGCATATACCAATTGGTAAATTCCTCAAAGTATAACTTTCTATCACGCCCCCGGCGCTTTGGCAAAAGCCTGTTGGTTAATACACTGGCAGAGCTATTTCAGGGCAACCAGGAACTGTTTCAAGATTTATGGGTGGCAGATCAATGGAACTGGCAAGAACGGCACCCCATAATCAGCCTTTTTTTTAATAGCGCCAGTTACAAGATTACCGGGTTACCAGCCTACATTTCTGATCGACTGGCTAAACAGGCTGAGCTTTACGGTTTACAGTTACCTGATACAAACTACCCGGCACAGCTTGAATGGTTAATCAAGAGCTTATCAGAAAAGCATGGCAAGGTAGTTTTGCTGATTGATGAATATGATAAGCCCATTATTGATTATTTGCATGATGTGCCCAAGGCAGAGGCCAACCGTGATGTACTCAAAAGTTTTTACTCAGTACTGAAACCGCTAGATGCCCACCTGCGGTTTGTACTCATTACTGGCGTCAGTAAGTTCAGCCGGGTTTCTATTTTTTCAGAGCTGAACAACCTGCTTGATATTAGCCTGCACCCCAGGTTTAGTTCATTGTTGGGCTACACTCAGCAAGAAATTGAACATTATTTTAAAGAGTACATTAATCAGGCAGCACCAGCCCATGGTGGCAAGCAGGCTATGCTACAACAAATGGCTTTATGGTACAACGGTTACAGTTGGGATGCCCACACCAAAGTGTACAATCCATGGTCGGTACTTAACTTTTTCTCTACCCAAAAATTCAATAATTTTTGGTTTGAGTCAGGCACGCCTACCTTTCTTGTAAAGCAACTTGACAAGGCACGCACTTACGACCTTGAGAAGGTGGAGGTGAGTTATGCCGTAACCGGCAGTTTTGACCTGAACAACCTGAATGCTTATACCCTGCTGTTCCAGACCGGGTACATTACCATCAAAGCCATTGATGAGTTTGGCGATTATACATTGGGCTACCCCAACCGTGAGGTACGCCATGCCTTGTTGCAGTTCCTGCTGGCAGAAGTGGTACACGATGACGCAGAGAATGCCCCTGTACAAGCCAGCCGAATGACAAAAGCACTGCGTAGCCATGAGCCTGAACAGTTTGTGGTTGCCCTTAACCAACTATTTGCCAGCATACCTTACGAAATATTCATCAACGACAAAGAAGCTTACTACCATACGGTCACATTTTTGGCCATTAGCTTAATGGGCACCCATATACAGGCAGAGCCAAGCCAGGCCCAAGGCCGCCCCGATTGTGTGGTGCAACTACCAGACACAACCTACATCATTGAGTTTAAGCTCAACGAGAGTGCAGTCGCTGCCCTGCAACAAATCAGAAACAAGCAGTATGCAACCCCCTACCTAAGCCCCCACAAAAAAACCATACTATTTGGCATTAACCTCAACGCAACCCAAAAGGCCATTGATGACTGGGCTGTTGAGCAAGTTTGACCTGGCTTTGCCATAAAAAACAGTTACTTTAGGCTACTGACTACCTAACTTAATAGGTCAGTAACTGCTTATGGCCAAAGACTGGACAAGAGAAGAGGTAACACTAATTGTTAAAGACTATTTTGACATGTTGGTGTGTGAACTACAAGGCCAGCCGTACAATAAAGCCGCGCATAACCGAACACTACAAAAACTGATTCAACGCGGTAAAGGCGCAATAGAGTTTAAGCACCAAAACATCAGTGCTGTTTTGGTTGAAGCAGGTATGCCATACATTTTTGGTTACAAACCCCGGTATAATGCGCAGGGCTTATTGAAAGAAGCTGTGCTAAACTATGTGGACCTCCACGCAGAACTGTTGCGGCTGTTTGAGCAGTTTGCGCAGGCCCTCCCCCCCACCCAAGCCACCAAAAAGGCAGATTACAGCAAAGCCCTGCTAGATGTTGACCTACCCACCATTGCAGCCGATATAGCGATTGAATACCACCCCAAACGTGGCCGAAAGGTCAACTACCTGCAACAGGAGCAAGCCAACAGTAAACTGGGCAGGTTGGGCGAAGCATGGGCACTGAGTTATGAAAAGTGGCAGCTTACCGTAGCCGATAAAGCCAATTATGCTGACAAGGTAGAATGGGTGTCTGACACACAGGGCGATGGGTTGGGTTATGACATCAAGTCAGTACAAGCCAATGGCAAAGACAAATACATTGAGGTAAAAACCACCAAGCTGGCCGGCACCGTACCTTTTTACTTTACAGACAATGAGTTAAAGTTTTCACAACGCCACAGCCACAGCTACTACCTGTACCGCGTATATAACTTTTACATGGCCCCCAAACTATTCATCCGCCAAGGGGCTTTCAACGACTTTTGCCACATCACCCCCACCAACTACACCGGCCACCTGAAAAGCTAAATAATTATGAGCTAGGAATTATGAGTGATGAGTGAAGGTTCGCCGTGCCTAAAGGGGGCGGCAATGGCCACAACATTTAATTTACGCGTTTGAAATATTTT
>CAZXTW010000018.1:0-21479 GCA_964643525.1 uncultured Roseivirgaceae bacterium | reverse complement strand
TATGCTGCTTTAAACTTAACCCCTACCCATGAATAGTATTAATGCCACTAATATTCAATGGCCTCAGGTTAGAGGCTTACTGGCTTTAGATGTAGCCATTATTATTAGCTGGGTTGCCTACCACCAGTACCAGCCTGTGCTTGTGAAGCAGTTTGGCTTTACGCAGTATGCCTTGGAGTTAATTATTATACAAGGTGTAATTTTGTTTGTTACGCCACCCATTGCTGGCTATTTGGCAGATAGGGTGCGGGCCAAAAAGGGCGAGCGACTGCCGGTTATTACTATTGGTATTACGGTGGTATCAATGATATTTATGGCGGTGGCAGCCACTATTTACGCCAACCCGGGTGGTGTGTTGCGGTACCTTTTTCCGTTACTGGTGGTGTTATGGCTGGTGTCAATGAATATATTTCATAGCCCGGCTTTTTCAACACTAGAGATATTTGTGCCTAAGCACAGGCTGCCAGAGGTAATGGTGGTATTTGCTGTTTTGGCTGATTGTGCCCAGGCCTTAGAGCCCAGTATGGTTGACCTGATTCAAATTTTTGGCGCACCTGTTACGTTTGTGGTGGGTGGTGTTTTGGTGTTTGGTACTGGGTGGTACTTTAAAAAGCTTACCAAAGGGGCCGAAGTGCAAAGCAACCAGGCTACTGGCCACGATGCCGGCCAACAGCAAGAAACCGCTTATGGTAAGGTAATTGCCCTTGGTTTGTTACTGGGTATTGCCACGGCATTTTTCTTTGAGGTTTTTCCTGACTGGGCTGCCGCCAAAGTACCCTTTTTAGGCATAGGCAGTAATTACCTCATTACCCTACTTTTAATTGCGGCGGCAGTTTTGGCTTACCCGGCCAGCCTTTTGGTAAAGCGGTTTGGTAACGTGCCCACAGCGGTTGTGGGTGCGGCTATTAGTATGGGGCTGATTGCCATCTTGTATTTTAGTAAAGGCTACCTGGCCCTGGCCTGTTTTGTTGTGTACCCAGCAGCGTTTTCAATTATGTCGGTTGGCTTTTTACCACTTGTGTTTCAGTACATAGGCTATAAGAATAAGGTACTGGGGGTAGGGTTATTTTTTAGCGCCTTAGAGCTGCCCAATAGTGTGGCAGAAGTAATTGATAAGCTGTAGCAAAAAATAAAATAAAATTGCTTAGCGCAGGTAGGGTATACGGCACGCTTGTTGTACTACTATTAAAACCCGAAAGAGACGGGTTAATACATGCCCCCGATAAAACAATAAAATGTTTGCGGCGGGTTAAACCCCAAGAGGCATTGATTGTCTAAACTGAAAAAAGCTACCGATACTATGGATAATTTATTGAGTAAAACACGCCACCTGCTGTTACTGTCATTACAGGTAATTTCTACATTTACTGGCTATACTGAAGAGTATTTTGATGATAAGTCTCAGGGGTTTAGCTCTTATTAAGCAACTGGCCTATTGAGGTTATTGCTCAACTGGTTTTCTTCCAGGCTACTCTATCTACCAAACGGGTGTTGAATTAAATAAACCTGCTTTTAAAAATATTTTTACCTAGTACAATGCCATATCAAAACGCCTTCTGTATTGTTTAGTTAAGGGGTGGTTGGCCCCCATCAATGCAAATATGGCCACGCATACCCTTCTGCTTAGTTCATTGGCCCATTGTTTGTTTAGCATGATTGCTTTTATCAGGAGCTCAATGGCGGGGCCAAAGTCGTGCTTTTGCAGGTGCTGTCGCGTTTCAATTATCAGGTTTGCCAGGTTTTCTTTTTCTGGCAGGGCAGTAGTAAAAAACTCTATCACATCATTTACAGCGGTGGCCTGCTGGTATACTTTCATATCAGTTTTTGCCTCGGCAACCAGGGTGGCTGCGCGGTCAATATCCTGAAATACAACTGTTGCAGCCAGTAAGGCTTTAGCAGGTGCAAATAAGGGATGGCTGGCCACCAGTGCCTCCAGTGCTTCAGTGGCTGCCTGGTGTTCGCCCCCCCATAGCTGTTGTTGTATGGTGGCCAGTGCTTCTTTGCGGGCGTCGGGCAGGTGCTCTTCTAACCAGTTTTCAATATAATGCTTTGGCTGGGCCCCGGTAAACTCTGCTTTTACTACCCCATTAACAAAAAGTTTAATGGCGGGTATGCCTGATATTTTATACTGCTGTGAAATGTCAGGGTGCTGGTCAGTATTTACTTTTACAAGCTGCCAACGGCCGTTGGCTTCTGCTGCCAGCTCTTCTAGTTGAGGGGTTAAAAACTTGCATGGCCCACACCAGGGGGCCCAAAAGTCTACCAGTATGGGTGTTTCTTTGCTCTTCTCAACAACCTCTTGCTTAAAATCCATGGCAACAAAAGTATTAGGCTACAATTGAATTAGAGCTGGTTTACCAGCTGCTCAAAGTTAAGGTCTTTCCAGTTTTGTTCAATGCCGGGTTTATCCATTACGGCCTCCATAATTTGATCTTTCTTTTTACCTTCTGTCAGGGCTTCAGAATACCTGATGTTGTCATGAAAGGTAACCATAGAGTACAGAGGCACCCATTTTTCGGGATAAAGCTCATACAGGTGCGCTTCAATTTGTTTGCGCAATAAAAAGCGCTGGTCGGCCACTTTATCGCGCATTTCTATAAAGTTTTGCAGGGCCAGTTCCATAATAGCATCAGCATCAGGCTTACGTAGTTTTTGGAAGGCATCAAGCATGGTTTTGATGTTGCCGCTGTGCTGGTCAAGCAATTCGCCAAACACCCTGCAATCTTCAAAGCCTGAGTTCATGCCCTGGCCATAAAAGGGCACTATGGCATGAGAGGCATCACCAATAATGAGGGCTTTGTTGTTTTTTACCCAGGGGTAGCATTGTATTGTGACCAATGAAGATGTTGGGTTGGCGAAGTAATCATCTACCAAGGTGGGCATTAAGGGTATGGCATCAGGGAAATACTGCTCAAACAAGGCCATTACATCCTGCGCTGTTTGTACGGAAGTAAATGAAGGCTGGCCTTCAAAGGGGAAAAACAGGGTGCAGGTAAAGCTGCCGTCAAGGTTGGGCAGGGCAATAAGCATAAAGTTGCCCCTGGGCCAAATGTGCAGGGCGTCGTTCCGTAGCCTAAAGCTGCCGTCAGGGTTAGGTGGTATGGTTAGCTCTTTGTAGCCATGTTCAATGTAATGTTGCTTATAGTTGAACCTATCTGTTTTTTGCATAGCCGACCGTACGGCCGAGAAGGCGCCATCGGCCCCAATAATTAGTTGTGAGGCCACTTCATAGGGCTCGGTTGCAGCCCCATTATTTGCCTTTTGTGCGGTAAACACACCCTGGTCAAAATCAACATCACAACACCGGGTATTGAATTGAATGTGCACCCCAGCCTTTTCGGCTTCATTCATGAGTATTTCATTTAACCGGCCACGTGATATTGAGTTAATGGCCTGGCCAGCTTTGCCGTAGGGCTGAAAGGTAAGGGTACCGTCCTGGCTATGCATGATACGGCCCTTCATGGGCAGCATTTCTTGAACTACCTGCTCGTAAATGCCTACAGCCTTTAACGCCCTGATGCCCCGGTTACTTAATGCCAGGTTGATTGAGCGGCCAGCCGACTGGCTGTTTTGGCGCATGTCAGGCCTGCGCTCATAAATTTGAACAGGAAAGCCACGTTTGGCCAGGTTGATTGATAGCAGAGAGCCTACTAAGCCAGCTCCTAATATTGATATTTGCTTTGTTGCGTTTGACATATGCCCATTGCTTGCCTTAAGTACTATTGTAATAAGCAGTTTAGCCAGTAAATGTTTTCAAGACAAGGCGGCAGCCTAGTTTGATAACGTAAACTGTTTATTATTGACCATAATGCCTTCAAGAATAGAGGCAAAGCGATGCACTTCTGTAAAGGTGTTGTACAACGGCACTGGGGCCACCCTGATTACATTGGGCTGGCGCCAGTCAGTAATTACCCCTTGTGCCCGCAGTTGGTCAAAGCATGCCCTGCCCCCCTTATGAAACAACAGAGACAGTTGGCAGCCTCTTTCTTTGGGTGCCTCAGGGGTAATGATTGTAAAGGTGTGGTTGTAATGGGGGCTTTGCCTCAGCAAAAAGTTGAGGTAACCGGTAAGCTGCTCACTTTTGGTACGGAGGGCAAACATACCAGCATCATCAAAAATGCTTAATGATGCCCGCAGGGCAGCCATAGGCAAAACGGCGGCATTGCTAAGCTGCCAGCCATCGGCCCCTGGCATAGGGTCAAAGCCCTTTTCCATTTTAAAGCGGCTGCCTTCATGGTGGCCCCACCAGCCGGCATGGCGTGGCAATCCGGCCTGATGTGCGTACTGCTCATGAATGTATATGCCTGATACCCCACCCGGGCTGCCGTTAAGGTATTTGTAGCTGCACCAGGCGGCAAAGTCAACCTGCCACTCATGCAGTTTTAAGGGCACGTTGCCTACGGCATGTGCCAAATCAAAGCCAGCCTTGACCCCCTGAGCATGGGCTGCCTCAGTAATGCGGCGCAAATCAAAAAACTGGCCTGTATAGTATTGTACACCCCCAATAAATACCAATGCCAGTGAGGGGCCATGTGCCTGTATGGCCTCCAGTATATCGTCTGTTCTTAAGGTATGTTCTCCTGGTCGGGGCTTTAGCTCAACCAGTGCTTCATTGGGGTCAAGGCCGTGCAATTTAAGTTGCGACTCAAGCATGTATTGATCTGAAGAGAAAGCATGTGCCTCGGCAATAATTTTATACCGCTGTTTGTCAGGCTGATAAAAGGTGGCCATTAAGTGATGCAGGTTGGCCGTGAGGGTTCCCATGGGGGTTACTTCTATTGGTAAGGCGCCCAATAGTACTGCCAATGGTTCTTTTAATAGCTTGTGGTAGGTCATCCACGGTGTTTCACCTTCGTGGTGGCCTTCAACAGCCCTTTGCTGCCAGGTGGCCAGCTCTTTGTGCAGGTACTCTTTTACTGATTTTGGTTGCAGGCCAAGCGAGTTGCCACAAAGGTAAATCACCTCACGTCCTTTTTCTGAGGGTATAAAAAACTGATCTCTAAATGCAGCAAGTACATCTTTTTGGTCCATGCTTTGAGCAAAGGCAAGGTCATTGCTGTATTTCATACCAATTGGGTTATGGTGTTAATATAATGCTAAATGGTGTGGGCAGCCTAAACAAATCGTTCATCAACCTCCATTACTTCACCGGTTTTTGGGCAGGTGCGCAACTCTTCTGAAGCATAAAAGCGCCGCATTACCGGAAAGAAGTCTTTCTCAATATCAGTCAGGTGAAAATACTCTTCATACAGCTTTTCATTACTTTGGTCAGCAAACCACATAAGGCCATCTTTATGTTGGGGCTCACGCTTGTGCTCTATTACCAGGCCCACAGTATTGGCAGGCCTAATGGGCGAGTGAGGCACTTTGGCCGGCAATAAAAACATTTCGCCTTCTTTAATGGGTATTTCTACTGCCTTGCCCTCTTCCTGGATTTTAACTACAATATCACCCTCTAGCTGGTAAAACAGCTCTTCTGTTTCATTGTAGTGGTAGTCTTTTCTTGCATTTGGCCCACCAACAATCATCACAATGAAATCGCCTGCCTCTTTGTACAGATTTTTATTGCCAATTGGTGGCTTTAGCAGGTCGCGGTTTTCTTCAATCCACTGTGAGAGGTTAAAGGGTCTTTTAATGGCCATCTTATCTTAAAATTTTTGAGTTACACTTGGGCTCTGGGTATACACCACACAATACCAACAAATATACTACGGCAAAGCGTTCTATTTTGGGTTTGGCGCGGCAAGCATTTGTTATGCAGGCATTTACTGAACAACCAAGCTGCATCTATGCCTGAGCTTAGGTACAAAAATAATCAAATTGGCTTTGTTGGTGGTTTTTAAACAGGCAATAATGCGCCTTTGGCCGGCCCAACCTTCAATACCCATTAATTCAATATACATTCATTTTTACCTATTTTAGTTGCCCAGTCAGTTATATGACTGCCCATGGCAGCCATAACCACCCCGCGCAAGGAATATCTGTTATACAGTTATATGAGAAAGATCAAGAATTATATCAATGGAAAAATCATTGCCCCACAAGAGGGTAATTATATTGAGAATTCAGACCCATCTACCGGAAAAGTTTACAGCCTTGTGGCTGACTCTGACAAAGAAGATGTAAACATGGCTGTGCAGGCGGCAAAAGAGGCCTTTCCTAAATGGGCTGCGTTACCAGTAAAAAAACGCTCGGCCCTGCTACAAAAGGTGGCCGATTTAATTACCGATAATAGCGAGGCGTTGGCCAAAGCCGAATGTATTGATAACGGCAAACCATTAAGCCTGGCCCAGGCTGTTGATATACCCAGGGCTGCAGCCAATATGAGCTTTTTCGCTACTGCCATACTGCATAGCAATGAAAAAGCATACCAAACGGATGCTGAGGCGATTAACTACACATACCGGGCCCCATTGGGTGTGGTAGGCTGCATATCGCCCTGGAATTTGCCCCTCTATCTTTTTACCTGGAAAATAGCCCCTGCACTGGCTGCTGGCAATACAGTTGTTGCAAAACCATCTGAAGTGACCCCCATGACGGCTATGCTGTTTTCAGAGTTGTGTATTGAGGCGGGCCTGCCCGCCGGCGTTTTAAATGTGGTGCAGGGCGAAGGTGGTAAAGCCGGGCAGGCCATTGTGCAACACCCAGAGGTAAAAGCTATTTCATTTACAGGGGGCACTGCTACGGGCAGGGCAATTGCCAGCCTGGCTGCCCCTATGTTTAAGAAGCTTTCACTTGAGCTGGGCGGTAAAAACCCCAATATTGTATTTGCTGACTGCGATTTGAGCGAGGCTGTTAGCCATACCGTGCGGTCATCGTTTTCAAACCAAGGCCAGATTTGCCTGTGCGGTTCAAGGATATATGTACAACGCCCTATTTATGACACATTCAAACAGCAGTTTGTTGATGCCACAAATAGTTTAACCATTGGCGACCCCCTGACGGAAAACATTCAAGTAGGAGCTCTGGTGTCAGAGCAGCAGTTAGATAAAGTGCAAGGCTATGTAGCCCAGGCCCAGCAGGAGGGCGGCCAAATTCTTACAGGTGGTACACGTGTTGAAATGGCAGGCAGGTGTGCCAAGGGCTTTTTTTATGCCCCCACTATTGTTGAGGGCCTGCCGCAGGATTGCAAGATCAATCAGGAAGAGGTGTTTGGCCCGGTTGTTACGCTAACTCCGTTTGATGAAGAGGATGAAGTGGTGCAATATGCTAATGGCACACCCTATGGCCTATCGGCCACTATTTGGAGCCAGAACATCAAACAAGCCATGCGCGTAGCGCACAGGGTTGAAGCAGGCATAGTATGGGTAAATACCTGGATGTTACGTGACTTACGCACGCCATTTGGGGGCATGAAGCAATCAGGAGTAGGCAGAGAAGGGGGCTACCATGCTTTGAACTTCTTTACTGAAGAGAAGAATGTTTGTGTAAAAATGTAAAAGGACTACAATTTCTTGTAGCCCTTTTACTTATATGATTAGTTTTTGCCTTTTGGCTTAGCTTATACAGGTACGGTAGATTTATCAGGGCCTTTCTGTTGCTCTTTAATGTTAAAGGCTTTGCGCTCTTTATGGCCACAGTAGCTACACTGGTAAAACTTCATCAGTTCTCCCTCTTCATTTTCAGTGGGCGATTTGATGATTTCTTCTTTTACAATTTTCAGTGTTTGGTAGTTACACTCAGGGCAACGCAACGCATGTAAACGGCCGTTGTACTTTTCAATTTTAGTGTAGCCAGACTCTTCATCAATCCAAACATCATAGTCAACTGAAAAGGCATCTTCTTCAGCCTGCATACCTTCGTCAAGATAAACATCCTCCTCATCTTCAGAAAGCAATTTCATTGCCTTGCCAGTTTTAGGCGATATTCTAGGCGTGTAGCGTAGGCGCTTCAACCTTTTTTCTACATAGAAAGGGTAATAGAACTTGAGAATGTTCTGAACAATAACGCCAACAACCAAGCCCAGCATAATACTTACAAATATGCGTACTATGAAGCCTAAGATGGTTGTTTGGTTAAATAGCGTGTTAAAGAATATGACACCAGCAGCAATCACGAATAAGCACGCCACCCACATGAGCTTAATCTCATTTTTATTGATGTAGTCATAGCGTGCTTTAAACTCTTTGGTGGTGCCAAGTTTCACTAAGTGTACTACATATACGATTACACCTGTGGCACCTAGTATGTAGGCAATCAGTGCGCCCCAATAGTTCCATTGAGGGAGAATCGCTTCAAAACTGCTTTCTGGCATGGCTGTTTGATAAGTTAAGTTTGTAAATTTATCTCGATAGCTACAGATTTATGTGCCGCTCAAAATAACTTGCAATTACATAATTGAAGTCCAGAATTTTTATGAACTATACAAATATATAAAAATGCTTATAATATTGATAAAGTATAACTCATAAAATACTAAGCGCCTTAATAGACTAATATTCCTTAAATTAATATAACTTTTTTAAGTTTTATCTTTCCAATTGCGTTGTAGCCATACTAATTTTTGCATTACTGCATGAAACTTCATTAAGCTAACAAGCTGAAAGGAAGCTACTTACAAGCAGGCCTGTTTATGATGCCCCTGCTGGCTGAACGGCAGTTTGGCCAGGCGCATATTCAACGATAAAAATGCGCATTTTACCTAATGTAGACAACAAAGCAGGCTATTTTTGCGTGACGGGCAATGAACCCAATAGTGACTCAATTTATATTTAACTATAGCATAACAGACTACTAATCTCTGCTTTATAGCATTACAAGTACATTGACTAAACCAAATATTTAAAAATGAAAAACCTTAAGTTTTTATTGACCCTTCTGGTATGCCTAGCGGTTGCTCTGGTATTAAGTAATTGCAACCCTGAAGAAGACGATCCAGCACCACCAGCACAACCAACCATTACTTTTGATGACATTGATGCCAGCTTTACGGGCTTTCCGGGTGATACGGCTGTGGTAACTGGTACTATTGTAGCACCAGGCGGCTTAAATGTTTACAGGGTAACCCCAGTAATTAATGGTACGCGCGGGCAAACTACTGAGGTGCCCAGGGGCTCAACTATTCAAACAAACGTGAATTTTAGTTTTAACTATGTTCTTGATGCAACAATGATTGGCCAAACGGTTAGCCTGGATTTTCAGGCGGTTGATGAAGACAATCAGATTGCTAACGACCAGTATGATATTGTTGTAGAAGAGCGGCCAATTAGTGCCAAGTTGTTTTCTGTAGTATTATTGGCAGCCCCTCTTGATGATGAAACCTCACAAACTTTTTTCACAACAGATTTTGGCCAAACCTATTCTGTAAAAACTGTTAATGATACCTCGGCCAATATCTCACAGTTTATTGATTTTGGCTATTACTATTTAGATGGTGCCCAAACGGCTAACCTGGCAGCCCCGGCAAGCTACTTAAGCGCTATATACGACCTAAGCCCAACAGGAGAGAACTGGGCCATATTGAGGGCCACGACGTTCCGTACGGTAACAGATTTTACAGTATCAAACTTTAACGAGCTTACCGCAAGCAGCGGCAGCACGTTACAATCAGTTTATGCGGGCGGTACTGATACAAATGATGCAGGTATTATTACTGATTTACAGGTTGATCAGGTTTTTGCCTTTGCAACTGACCCCAATAAAACTGGTGGCTCAAAAACCGGCCTTATTCAGGTTGTGAGCATTACGCCAGGCGATGGTGTTAGTGGACAGATTGAACTAAAAATATGGGTAGAGGAATAAAAATACAGCTTATATACCACCTACTATTAAACACAAAGAGCCCTAAATCGGGCTCTTTTTTATTTTTTATTGACTGTGCCAAACAAAGGGCACAGGCTTATTTGTGAACAGCTACACCTACCATTGCAAGTACGGCATTGGTAATGGCACTGTCATCATATCCGCATTCTTTATAAAGCTCCATTTGGGTGCCATGCTCAATAATTTGATCAGGAATTCCCAAACGTTTTACCTTGGCGCTATAACCATTATCTGCCATAAACTCAACCACCGCACTGCCAAAACCACCTGGAATGGCTCCATCTTCAACCGTAATGACTTTATCGTATTTTGTAAATACCTCATGGAGCAATTCTTCATCGATTGGTTTTACAAACCGCATATCATAATGTGCTGGCTTTATGCCCTCACTTTCTAATTGTGCTAAGCTATTGGTTACAACGTTGCCTATATGGCCAATAGAAAGTATGGCCACCTCTTGGCCCTCACGAACTAACCTGCCTTTTCCAACCTCTATTTCCTGCATAGGCACCTTCCACTCTGGCATAACACCCTGCCCTCTTGGGTATCTAATGGCAAAGGCACCTTCACGTGGCAACTGGGCGGTGTACATCATGTGCCTTAATTCTGCCTCATTCATAGGGGCCGCCACAACAATATTGGGTATACACCTTAGGTAAGATATGTCATAGGCACCATGGTGCGTTGGGCCGTCAGCCCCAACCAGGCCTGCCCTGTCAAGACAAAACACAACATGCAGGTTTTGAATGCATACGTCGTGGATTATCTGATCATAGGCGCGCTGCATAAACGTGCTATAAACATTACAGTAAGGCACCATACCCTGAGTGGCCAAACCCGCAGAAAAGGTTACTGCGTGCTGCTCTGCAATGCCCACATCAAATGCCCTGTCTGGCATTTCTTTCATCATAATATTCATTGATGAACCAGAAGGCATTGCAGGGGTAATGCCCATGATTTTTTCATTTTTCTTGGCTAACTCTACCAAGGTATGCCCAAAAACATCTTGGTATTTGGGTGCCTGCGCTACTGTGTGGGTTTTCTTTTGTATTTGCCCGGTTACCTTATCGAATTTTCCTGGAGCATGCCATTTGGTTTGCTCTTTTTCAGCTGGGGCAAACCCTTTACCTTTTACTGTAACGCAGTGCAGTATTTTAGGGCCGGGTATATCTTTTAAATCTTTAAATATGTGCACCAGATGGTCTACATCGTGCCCATCAACAGGCCCAAAATAGCGCAGGTTGAGCGACTCGAAGAGGTTGCTTTGTTTCAACAGGAATGTTTTCATGCTGTTTTCAACCTTCGAGACAATTTCCTGCATGTTGGTGCCGAACTTGCTAAAGCGGCCCAAAATATTCCACACCTCATCTTTTAACCTGTTGTAGGTATGTGAGGTTGTGATATCAGTCAGGTAATCTTTCAATGCGCCTACGTTGGGGTCAATTGACATGCAATTGTCGTTAAGGACAATCAACAGGTTAGAGTCTGACACACCAGCGTGGTTCATTCCTTCAAAAGCAATGCCGCCAGTCATGGCTCCATCACCAATAACGGCAATGTGTTGGCGCTGCTCGTTTTTGTAGTTTGAGGCCACCGCCATGCCCAGTGCCGCCGAAATTGATGTTGATGAGTGGCCGACCCCAAAGGTATCGTATTGGCTTTCTTTTCTTTTTGGGAAACCAGAAAGGCCCTGGTATACCCTGTTGGTATGAAACTGATCACGCCTGCCGGTAAGAATTTTGTGGCCGTAAGCCTGATGGCCTACATCCCAAACCAGCTGATCGTTAGGTGTGTTAAATGCATAGTGCAGGGCAACGGTAAGCTCTACAACCCCCAGGCTGGCTCCAAAATGCCCGCCATATATAGAAACGTTATCGACTATGTATTGACGCAGTTCTTTACACAGTTGTACTAACTGCTTTTGGTCTAACTGACGAAGATCTGCAGGATAATTAATTTGGGACAAGAGCTCCCCCGGTTGAATCAGCATATGCACTCAGAATGAATTGATAATATTTATAACAATTTGGAGCAAGAAAAGTTTAAATCAAATTTGATGATTCAGCTTTCTAAACAAGAACGCAAATATACAGCTAATTGACAAATCCGAATTCACCTTAAATTGATATCTTTGAAAACCATTGGAAAGTTATACTTATTGTGGGTTTTGAAATTAAGCTTCCGCTATTCGAAGGTCCGTTTGATTTGCTGCTGTTTTTTATTGAACGCGACGAATTAGATATTTATGATATCCCTATTTCAAAGATCACAGATGATTTTTTGGAGTATCTGAACCATCTTGAACAAAAAAACATTGAGATTGCCAGTGAGTTTATTCTGGTAGCAGCCACCTTAATGCGCATTAAAGCCAAAATGCTATTGCCAAGGCCTGCTATTGATGAAGAAGGTAATGAGATAGACCCTAGAGAAGAGCTGGTGGCCCACCTGCTAGAGTATAAAAGGTACAAATCAGTATTACAGGAGCTACAGCAGCTTGAAGTTGAAAGACAACAAAAGCAAACCCGTGGTAATATTGATGAGGAGGTAAAACAGCTTGCCAAGGCAACTAAGTTAGAAGCCGAGCTACAAGATTTAGACTTATATAAGTTGTTGAAGGTATTTATGAAGGTAATGGATAAGTTTGAAAATCGAGACCATACCTTGTCACACCGCGTAGCACAATACCCTTACACCATTGCTGGCCAGAAAGAATATATATTGAAAGAGATTACAACCAAGCCGAAAATTTCTTTTGAAGCAATTATTACAAACAACCCTACAAAAATTGCTGTAATATTTAATTTTCTGGCTATTCTTGAGCTATTGCAGCTGAGGCGAATAGCTATTCAGATAGGTGTAGGGTACAACAATTTCTGGATTGAGCCCCCAAGAGCAGAAGACTGAATGCATGGAAATTGATTCTAAAAAAGCACTTAATGTTTTAAACCCAAGGAGAATATGGATACCCATACTCTTTGGGTTAGGCATTGTTTTTTACATGCTTTACACTGATAAGGAAATTACGGTAAACCAACTGAGGCTTATTTTCGAAGCCAAAATACCGTCTGTAGTATTTGCAACCCTTGTACTACTGGCGCGTGATATAGGGTATATGTACCGCATCAGAACCATTACCATGAAGCACCTTTCATGGACTGATGCACTTTTTGTGATTGTTTTGTGGGAGTTTGCCTCTGCCGTTACTCCCTCAGTTGTCGGTGGCACGGCTGTGGCGGTATTTATTTTACTTAGGCATGGGCTCACTTTTGGTAAGTCATTGGCTTATGTAATGCTTTCGGCCATTATGGACAACCTGTTTTTCATCACGTTTGCACCGTTTATTATATTATTAACCCAGGGTAATATATTTCCTTCTGAAACCGGGTTTCAACTTTTTGGCTATAACATTGGCCTGCAACCGCTTTTTTATATTAGCCTGGCCCTGATTGCCTTCTACACTTTTTTAATGGCATATGCTCTGTTTATTAAGCCCAGGGCATTTAAATGGTTTTTACTTAAGGTTACCTCAGTGCGGTTTTTACGCAAGTGGCGGGTGCAGGCTAGTGTACAAGGCGATGAAATTATTTTGGCCTCTTCACAACTAAAGGGTAAGTCGGTGGGCTATTACACCAAAATTGCTGTGGCCACTGTATTTATTTGGTCGGCAAGGTACATTATGTTGAACAGCTTAATCTCTGCTTATACTGATATGACGCTTGATGACCACCTGTTTACCTTTGGCAGGCAGGTAGTTATGTGGGTGGTTATGCTGGTATCGCCCACCCCCGGTAGTAGTGGCATTGCTGAAATCATGTTCAAGCAGTTTTTTATAGGCATGCTTTCTGATTATACTATTGCCATCAGCATATTCTGGCGTTTAATGTCATACTACTTTTATTTGTTGTTGGGGGCAATATTTTTACCCAGATGGCTTATCCGCAAGAAAAAAGAAATTACCTCAGTAAAGTAAAGGCTTGCCTTTATGGGTGTGCTCTTTGTATACAAAAAAGCGGGCAAACAGTTCTTCATTGTACCAGCCGAACTTTCTGGTATGTTGTATTACTTTGCTATGCAATGGCCCTTGATAGGCATAGGCACGCATGCTGTCTAAGTTTTGCCAAATGCTGAAAGTGGCCTGCTGAAAAACAGGGTACTCGCCTACGCCAGCAGCAAAAATAAGCCCTGGTGCACCTTCAATGGCTTTGCTGACTGACGGCACGTATTGCCAGAAGTGTAATAGCTTTTTGGTTGCAATGGTAGCCCTTGTAATTACCGCTGCAGGTTTGTTGACGGCTTTTGCTGTTTCAGTTACCTGAAATGGCTGCCGTTTATCCCAAAGGCCATGACTTTTAGCACAATGTAAAAACAGCGTAGTTAATGTGCCGGCCCTTGCTACAAATGCCTGAAACGTATTTGATGCTTCAAACGACTGAAATGCATGTTCACTTTCCCAACAAGCCAACAACACATATTGGTTTAAATTTGGCCAAATGCTAAACCCGTTACCTCCACCCGACCCAAGCATTTTCTTAAATGTTAAGCCCTGAACGCCCGCCGTGTTTTGATAAAAATCGCGCATTTGCCGCATGCCCCAAACTTTATGTTTAATATTGTTGTATGTAATTATTGACACGGTAACCACTGGGGATGAAGTTGCATTGATCATACCTCAAAGCTTTTGATTAGGCAAACATTAAACAAACATAACGCTGTTTTTATTTCTTGTTAGAAACGAATATTGTTTTACCTGTTATTGCTATTTGAACTAATAAAAAAACCAGTAATTGTATAGAATATGCAAGTTGTGCTGAATATAGGAATTGTGGTAGCCACCTTTTTTTTTATGGAGGGGGTGGCCTGGTTTACACACAAATACATTATGCATGGTGTTTTATGGTCATGGCATAAATCACATCATACCGTACACCCGCACAAATTAGAACGGAACGACCTGTTTGCCGTAGTTTTCAGTATACCGGCGGCAGCACTGATTGTTATTGGTGACTTATATGCTCAGGTATGGTATTTGTTTTATGTTGGCTTTGGTATTAGTGGGTATGGTTTATTTTACTTTTTGTTTCATGACATTATAGTGCACAGGCGGATAAAGTTAAAAATACCTACCAACCACACCTACCTTAAAAGAATCATGAACGCACATTACCACCACCACACAAAGCATTCAAAAAAAGGCTGTGAGGCTTTTGGGTTTCTTTATGCTCCAAAAAGATTTGAAAAACCCCAAAGGTAATTTTTCAGGCAAAGCCTCCATACAATGAGTCGCCTTGATAAAAGCCGGGCCTCAATGAGATGACCTTTGAGCCAGGTTGTGATGTTTTGCTTTGGCTTGGTATTTCTGTTTTTCTTTTATAAATGACTTCAATACCGCGGCATTTCCTTACTGCCCTTGTTACATGGCTGGCAATAACGTTTATGCCCTTCTGCGAAGAAATGGCAAACCTATCGGCCAGTATTGGTAGCTGCTCAATAATATCAGCATAGCCCACTCCATGCCAAACCGGCAAAATACACTTAATAGAGTTGTTTTCTCTGGCAAAGAGGGCCTGCATTTCTACCATCGTCCACCGCTTGCGTAAATACTGAGGGCTAATGATAACAATACCAAACATAGAGTTTGCAATAGCTTTATTTACTGAGTTAAGAATGCTATCGCCCATGACCAGTTCATCGCCCGAGTACCATACGTTAAGGCCTGATTTCTTAAGCGCTACATTTAGGTCATTAGCAATTGAAAGCTTGTCTTCTACGGCGTGAGAAAGAAAAACATCGTATCTCACTTCTCCCATGATTTCAATACATTTTTAATACCCCATGCAGTCACGTATTTTGAGCCGTCAGGCTTTTCAGCATTTATTGAGGTGTTTTCCCACTGAATAGGCAAAAGGCTCGCCTCTTTTTTATTGCCACTGGCAACATTCACAAATTTACTCTCTTCGATAATCCACCCCAGTGAAACATGGATGTTGGTATTTCCATACTCACTTCTCTTAATCCAGGCACCGAATGGATCTTTCCGGTAAACTTCAGGGTCAAAATTGGGTACCGGAGTAGCTTTTTCCCATACTTCTTGAATTTTAAGTTCGGGGTACTCGCTAAATCTTGCTAGGCTCTCTTCTTTTTTCAAAGGTTGTTCAATTAATTGGCTGGCTAATCTGTTCATATAAAATTGGTTATTAATGGGCTATAGAAATGCGGTTTGTTCATTCCTTGCAGTTTGTATTGTATATATTCAGCAGGCCAGTACTTTAGGGCATGCATAATAACCCGATGCCTGAAAGGAATGTGTAAAGCTAATTGCTCTGAAAGGCCGTAAAACTTAGAGTCTTCCTTGCCCTGGTTCCAGATGTCGGTATCTACCACCATACAAGGCACATTTAAATGCCGAGCCACTGATTTTTCTTTTTCAAGTACCTGGCTGCACTTACCTTTACCCACCAGTATAACGCATAGTTTTGTGGCTGAAAGGTTACCGAACAACCAGTCAGTTAATGGTTGCTGTTCACTACTAATTACCTTATGGGGGATGTCACCACTACCTGAAATCTGGTATTTTGATGATTCAGACTTCAACCATGTTTTAAGAAGCATGAAGTGGTGCGGGTGTGATGCAGTACAATAAGAAACATATACAGGATAGGCTGACATAAGCTCAGGAATTAGTTTACATTCCTGAATTAACTAGTGTTAAGCAAGGGTAGAAAATTACTTTTCCGAAGCAGAGTGCTCGCTTTCCGAATGGTTCAAAATGCTTTCCAAGGCAAATTGGGGTTTCGCCTCTATTTAACCACCCTAAAGCGGCTGAAAAACTTTTTCTGGTAAGGCTTACTCACTGGTATATCTACATCATCAATATAAATGGTGTTGCCTTCATAGGCCGTAATTTTATTAATGTTTACCAGGTGAGACCTGTGTACTCTTACAAAGGCAGGGTCAGTCAGTTGTTTTGAAATGGTATTGAGGCTGCCCGTGAAGGTAAATGTTTTATCAGTAGTGAAAATCTTTGAGTAAGCACGGTCTGCATTAACCCGCACAATGTTTTCAACCGGTATTTTTTGATACCGCGAGTTGTCTTTAATGAAGATGCTGTTATTTAATAAATATTGTTCTTCGTAGCCATCTTCATCAGCTTCAGTTTGCTCTTTATTGACTGATGCGTTAAAAAATGCCAACTGTATGGCTACGTTCAACTCATGTTCATTAAAAGGTTTGATGAGGTAGTTTGCCGGAAAGGTTTCTTTTGCTCTGTTTACAGTATTGCGGTCATAATGGTCGGTTAAGTAAATGAAAGGTATTTCATGCCGTTCATTTATTTTTTGAGCAGTTTGTATGCCATCAAGCCTGCCGGCCAGGTATATATCCATGATAATTAAATCTGGGGCATTATTTTCAATGAGCTGCAACGCATCTTCGCCTGCATCAACCTGCCCAATCACATCAAAGCCTTTGCGCCTTAACTTTGACGCCAAATTTTCTGATACCAATGCCTCATCCTCTACAATCAGTATCTTTACTGCTTCCATCGCTCAATAATTACCACTTAACTTTTTACAATTACCAAATATAAATATAAACCAAATAATTCTGTCTGTGCATTAAAGCTATAATTACTTTCTTGTATTTTATACCAATTACAAATAAAATAACTCAAAATAACAATAGCCGTAATAATTGGTATTGATGCATGAGTTCTCAAATATTACAATAAAGAAACATATTTACTGAATACCTATAACAAAAAACAAGCTATGCAGGGAATTTAAGAGAGTATTTTAAGCCTTCTTCATTTTGCACCACCAACTTACCCTTTAACTGCTTGGTAAGCATATGCACCAGTTTAAGCCCAAATGAGGTCATATCTTTCACACTAGTATTAGGCCCTAAACCAATGCCATTATCGCTGACGGTAAGCTCAAGCTCGTCTTGAAATGTTCTAGAAAAACTGATTGACAACACAGGGGCCGGATGGTCTGGAAAAGCATACTTGAATGAGTTGCTAATCAACTCATTAGCAATGAGCCCAATGGGTATGGCCTTATCAACATCAATCTGAATATTATCAATGGCCAAATCAAGCTTTACCTTTTTATTATCGTACCCATAAGATGCCACCAGGTTAAGGGTTAGCTTCTCCAGGTAGTCATGCATATTTACATCTTTAAGCCCCTCTTCATGATATAGGTCTTTATGAATAAGCGCCATGGCCCTGACTCTGTCTTCGCCAGCCTTTACCGCCTTTCTGGCCAACTCATCAGGAAGCCGCTCTGACTGTAGGCTTAACAGGTCAGAAATGATTTGCAGGTTATTCTTTACCCGGTGGTGCAGTTCACGCATTAAGGTTTGTATACGTTCATTAGCGCGCTTTTTAATGCGGTACCGGTTGTAAGCTAAGAAGGTAAGTACTAATGATAAACCCACCAAGACCTTTAAAATGAGATTATAATTCTCTTGCAGTTCAAGGCTCTTCAACGAGAGGTTTCTCTGTTCCTTTACTATTGATAACTCTTCTTGGGTTTTAAAAGACTCAATACTACCTATGTTGGCTTGCTGCTCACCCAAAGAATATAGCTCTTCATAAATCTCAATGTATTTTTCTGAATAAGCTACCGACTGCTTGTAATCTTCTTTTAGCCGGTAATAATTGCTTAAGGTTTTATAAATGTCATTTAATTCTTTCTTTATTCCTTTTGCCAGTGCAAACCCTTCGGCTTGCTGTAGTATTTGTCCAGCCTCCTCCAGTCTGTTCAATCGTACATAAACATCACCCAGTTCTGAATAGGTTTCAGCAAGGCCAATCGTATCATTATTTTGCTCTCTTATGTTAGCAGCCTTCAACAGCAACACTTCAGCTTGCCCCAATTCGCCAAGTTCTTTTTCTACCATCCCTAAATTGGTATAAACTACTGCTACTCTCTCGCCTTCTAATGCATTAATCCTTAACGCTAATGATTGTTCATAATAATATTTTGCAGAGTCATACCTTTTTTGTCGTTCAAAAACATTGGCTAAGCTGTTATAACACCTAGCAATTTGGCTGGTATCACGATTGACTTTAAATGCGGCTGTGGCTTTACCTAAAAAAGTAATTGCAGTTGCTAAATTATCAACCTTACCATTAACAATACCCAACTCCAAATGCACATATGGCAGGTTATTCCTAAGGCTGGGAACTTCCAAATAAATTTGAGCTGCATCAAGATAATATTTTAATGCAGCAGAGTAGTCACTTTTAACCCTTGCCGCACCTCCTAATCCATAATATGAATAGCTAATTATTTCACTATCTGCCTTTGCTATTGCACATTCCAAAGCCTGTTGATATAGGGGTGAACTTTGGTCATATTGCTCGTCTGCGTGGTATTTAACCGCTGAATCATACAGGGCTTTACAATCATAGCCTTCAGACAAAAACCTTTCATTTTGGGCTGAATCTTTTGATTGAAAAGCATAAGAGTTAGGGCTTATGGCAATAAACCCAAAACCAAAAACTATGATAAACTTAATACTTGTTGTTAGCTGAGTTAATATAGAATGGCTAAACATGCTAGAGCGTTTGTAATGAACAGTTGAATGCGCGATGATTTGAAGCTTTGCTAACGCTCAATTTCAATCTTTATACACAATATTCCAAAAAACAAAATAAAAAAAGCCAGCCTACGATTATGCAGACTGACTAACAAGCTGATTTTTATTTAACGCTAGTAACTATAAAAGTTAAACAATTTCCAAAGCAAGTAAAACTGATATTACAAGCTTTTAAAGAGTTACAGGCTTAGTTGCCGCCACTAGGTGGAGGGGGTGAAGGTGGATCATCAGAGCCATTGGTTCCACCGTCCATTGTTTGATCTTGAATAGTTACATTAGTTGCAGAGAGGTCGGGCTGAACAGCTTCATCAGTACAAGAAGTGGCACCAATAAATAGTAAAGAAGCGATAATAAAGCTATACAAAGATTTCATTTTTCAGGGATTTAAGGGTTGTGAAAACCGGCCAATCCACGTCGTTTAATAAGGGCATAGAGGTAACATACAGGCATTTATTGCCATATATTTATACATACCATTAACCTTACTATATTTAAACAATGTGGCTACTTACGCCGGGAGCAAAGGGCGGGGAGGGGTTGGGGCTTTGGGGTAAGTCAATCCATGGCAGTCTCCCCAACGTAACCATGCATTGACTTACTTTAAGCCCCTGTTTGAGTGGCACTACAGCGTGGCGGGAATTAAAAGCAGCTTTTATCCTGCATAAAAGGCACTTTTAAGAACCTAAGGCAAAACCAGCATGAGTAATTATACATCTGAAGGTCTTACCTTTTACCCAACCAACTTTTTGTACACGTGCAGGCAGGTTTACAAAAAGCGCTGTGCTAAACTCAGTTGCCAGCTTTTTGCGTTGCTGACATTACAAAGGTGAAAATATTTATAGCCTTATTTTACCCTTCCAAAAACTACGTTTTCCTTTTTCTTTCCTTTGTTTTCCCTTTTTTTACCTGAGCCTAAAAGCGTCATTGGGAAAGGCCAGCGAAAATCTAGTAGGCTATTTGAATTCATCCGGAAAGGAATAGCCAACAGCCGGAAAAATGATTTTCATTTTAAAGATGGATTTGGTAATTCTAAGTAAAAATTGATGCGTACAGCATGAGAACGATTAAAGTTTCTACCGCAAAAACATTGCTTTTATCTCTGGCCGAAAAGACAAATGAACCGTTAGACCATGCGGGGTTTGGCTTTATGAGCGAACAACTAAATACTACAGACCATAAAGACTATATATCACAGAAATACCTATATGAAGGCGTATTCAAAAAAATAGAAAAGCTAGAGCGTGACCAAGTAGCCGAAGTAAGGTTAAACATTTGCAAGCTTGATAAAATAGCTCGTTTTCTGGGGCATGACCATTACCAGGAGTTTGAAAAAAGTGTAGAGTGCCCGATTGATGATGTGCTGAAGGGGTGTTTGGGCACTTGGTATAGTTTTGTGCGACGTAACTCTGGGAAAGGCACCATTCTGGCTTCACCAGTAAAAATATATCAAGAGCAAAATCACGTGTTTATTCAACTCAGAGGGCCAAACCGTATTTTTGATGGTAAAATTGAGTTATCGGGTGGTTGCTTATTTTGCCGCATACAATCAGAAGATGGTAAGGCCTTTCAACATGTATATAAAGTGGGGCAATGCAAAACACCCAACGTGTTACAAGGTGTTTTTTCTGGTGTGACCAGTAGCTTTGAACCCATTGGCGGGCGTGCCGTACTTGTACGCGAAGATGCCAGCTATCATGACCTGATCAATGAACAGGTACGTATTGAAACTATTAATGACCACTCGCCAAGCAGGCTACAAACCCTGGCTCAATATTTTAAGCATTACGAGTCAAACAACCTCAGAATTCACCAATCATTTACTTTTGATTTAGATGACCTTGATGAGCTGTGAGAAATTTGTAATTAAACCTAACTTATAATAGAGCATTAGAGGCAAGCCGTGTGTTGGTTTTCACTACAATACTTTTACATAGCCTGAAGCCATGCTAACGCAACTAAATTTTCAATTATCAGGCACAATTTTAAATAGTTTGTAATTCTTTTGATGATTTGATGTATTTGCCACTATAAATTCGACATATGGCTGAATAATTTGTACTTTGTTTGCCGAATTTTAATTACTGAGTTATGAGAATTGAAATACCCAGAGAAGT
>CAZXTW010000017.1:0-21869 GCA_964643525.1 uncultured Roseivirgaceae bacterium | reverse complement strand
AGGGCCAACCTCTTTGTAGGTAACATGTACGGTGGTTTCGGTAATGCCAAACATGTTGATGAGCTTTACCTGTGGGTAGCGGGCATGCCACGCTTTAAGCTTGATCGGGCTCAGAGCCTCGCCACCAAATATTACATATCGCAGCCCCAGGCCTGCCCCTTCAGTATCAAGCTCCTGGTGTATCAGGTTGTAAAATGCGCTGGGTGTTTGGTTGAGTATGGTTACCTGTTGGTCTTTCAAAAGCTGCAGGTAGGCGGCCGTATCGCGGGCAATGGCTTTGGGTATAACAATTACCTTACCGCCAAACAGCAGGGCCCCGTAAATTTCCCACACAGAAAAGTCAAAGCAATGACTGTGGAACATGGTCCACACGTCAGTAGGGCCAAAATTAAACTGAAAGGCCTCATTGTAAAACAGGCGCACCACGTTGCGCTGCTCTACCATAACCCCCTTGGGCTTGCCAGTTGTGCCAGAGGTGTATATGATGTAGGCCATGTCGTTTGGCTGGCTTATGCAGCGCAGGGGCTCAGACACAGCCATGGCTTCAGCGGCTTCAAAGCACAGTACGGGTACTTCAAAATCAGTTACCTGGGCCAGTGCCTCTGTGGTGAGTATTACATGGGGCTTACTGTCAGCAACCATGTATGCTATCCTGTCTTCAGGGTAGTCAATATCAATAGGCATGTAGGCACCACCAGCTTTGATAATACCTAGCATGCCAATTACGGTATTGAGCTCACGGCCTATGTACAGGCCTACGATTGACTCGCGCTGCACGCCTGCCTGCTG
Organism: uncultured Roseivirgaceae bacterium; assembly: GCA_964643525.1. Classification (GTDB taxonomy): domain Bacteria; phylum Bacteroidota; class Bacteroidia; order Cytophagales; family Cyclobacteriaceae; genus CAZXTW01. The sequence continues at coordinate 21,080 of CAZXTW010000017.1, read as the reverse complement.
CAACAACAGGGCCACTTGCGTACTGCGGTGGTCAAGCTCACGGTAGGTAAGCTGCTGCTGCCCAAACTGCAGGGCAATGCGGTAAGGGCTTTGTTGTACCTGCTGGATAAACAGGCTGGTTATGGTGGCCTGTTGTGGGTAAGGTACGTCAATATGGTCAAGCTGGGTAATGAGCCTGGCCTTCTCTGCTCTGGTTAAAAACTCGGCCCTGGCTACCGGGGCATCGGGCTGCAGGGTAAGGTGGTGTAGCAGCTCAGTATACCGCTGCACAAACAGCTGCATGGTGGCTGTATCAAAGTAATCTTTGTTATAAACCAGCTGCCCCTCCAGGCTGTTGTTGCCAGCTTCAAAATACAGGTTCAGGTCATACTTGCCATAGCCATAGTTTATGTCTTCATAACTCACCTGCAACCCCTCGGGTGCCGCCAGGGTGGGCTGCTGGTTGTTGTACTGAAACAGCACATCAAACAAGGCGGTGCGGCTCATGTCTTTGGCAGGGGCCAGGTCTTTCACCAGTTTGTCAAAGGGCATCATCTGGTGCTGGCGGCCCTGGGCCAATACCTGGTGCAGCTGCTGCACGTACTGGGCAAAGCTTTGGGCGGCGCGCACAAACGTTCTGACAACAATCAGGTTGGCCAGAGGCCCTACCATGGCTTCAGTACCGGGCAGTTGCCTGTTGTTGGTGCTGGTACCAATTACAATTTCTTCATGGCGGGCATACTTGTTGAGCAATACTTTAAAGCCTGCCATTAGCACAACTTCTTCAGTGCTGTTAAGCTGCCCGGCCAGGGCCTGCACGCTGGTGCGCAGGGCCGGGGGCACTGCAAAGGTGTGGCTGGCCACCTGGTAAATGTGTACGGCAGCGCGGGGGCGGTCAGTAGGTAGCTCAAGGGCCTTTACCCTTGGGGCCAGCTGTTGGCGCCAGTAGTTTTCAAGGTGAAATTCAAGCTTGCGCAGGCTGGTTTGTTGCCAGTACGCAAAGTCACGGTATTGTAAACCAGTTGGTGGCTGTGGCGCCGTGCCTGCCTGCATGGCCTGGTACAGGTGTAATAGCTCGGCAGCCAATAAATGCATGGTGGCCCTATCAGTTAAAATATGGTGTACCAGCAACACAAAGGTATGCTTTACAGTAGAGGTACTGTACAGGCGGGCACGCAGCAGACCGTTTTCAAGGTGAAGGGCTTCACCTTGAAACAGTCTGATATGCTGCGGCAAATCCGCTGCATCAGGCAGCTGTTGTTGCTCTAGGGGAATTGTTACTTGTGCTTGTAACAGTTGCCACGGTTGCTGGTGTTTGGTTATAACACAAGTGCGTAAAATGTCATGACGGGCTATCAGAGCATTCAGTGCCTGCTGCAGCCTGCTGGCCTGTAAGGGGCCTTCAAAATGGAGTATAAGGGGTATGTTGTGGTATACCGGCGAGGCGGGGTACAGGTAGCCCGACTCAAATTCATCAATAAACCACAGGCGTTGCTGGTGGTAAGAGGCAGCTACCAACTGACCGGGCTCTGGGGCCGGGCCTGGGGTTAGCTGGGCCGCAACTGCAGCTACCATGGCCTGGCGCTGCGCCGTAAAGTCAACGGCACGGCACAACTGGTGCTGGTTGGCCAGTAGCTGTTCTATTATTTGTAAGTAGTGGCTGGTAAGCAGTTGCACCTGCGTACCTGCCAGGCTGCCCTGGCGGTAGGCTACATCTACCTCAATGCCCTGCTCAAAAAAGATGTTTACCATTAAGGCAAACTCTGTGGTTTCGTAGGCTTTGTACAGTTGCAGGGTAAACTCTTGGTTGAGGTTAATACGTGCTTCATCAAGCGGGTAGTTCTGGCCTACCAGCACTACATCAAACAGGTCCTGGTCGTGGCGCAGCCTGAGCTGCTCTTTCAGGTCAGCATACGCCGTATTGGTGTATTCGCCCTTGGCAATGAGGTCGTTATTTACGGCCCTGACTACATCAAGCAACGTATGGCCGGGGTCAATTTTGATGCGTAAAGGCACTGTATTGATAAAGTTGCCAATTACCCTGTCATTACCGGCAATATGGGTGGGGCGGTTGCTCATGGCAATGCCTACTACCACATCATTGCGGTGCAGGTATTTGCTTAGCATTACCCCAAAGGCAGCGTAAATAATGGCGGCTTTGGTTACTTTATGTTGTACGGCAAAGGCCTCAAGCTGCAAGTCTTTGGTGCTGTAATTGTATTTGTTTACAGGTTGGCTGGCTACTTCGCGCTGTGCCTCAGGCGCAACCAGGGGGGCAGCCTCAAACCCTTCGAGGTAGTTGTTCCAGTAAGTATGGGCAGCCTGCACATTGCTGCTGAACAGGGCATTGTGCAGGGTTTTAAAGCGGGGCTTAGGTGCAAAGGCTGGGGTTTGGCTTTGCTTAATTCGGTTATAGGTGCCAAACCACTCGGTCAGGATAATGCCATTGCTCCAGCCATCGTACAGAATGTGGTGGTGCGTAACTGTTAGAATGTGGTTAGTATCACCAAGCCTGGTTATATTAATCCTGAAGGCTGCTTCTGCCAGGTTAAACCGCTCGTTTTTCAGGTCTTCAAGGGTCTGGTGCAGGCTGGCCTGCTGCTGTTGGGGGGCCTCATGGCTAAGGTCTAATATGCCAACAGGCACAGGCTTTTCTTTCAGTACTATTTGCAGCGGTTTGTTGAGCTTTTCCCACCTGAATACCACCCGCAGGGCCTCGTGGTTTGCCTGCACCATATTAAACGCACTGATAAGCAGGTTTACTTCAAGGCTACCCGTAATGGCAAACGACAGCTGTGCATGGTACAGGTTGCTGCCCGCCTCTTTGAGGTAGTGGAACAGCATACCCTGTTGTATGGGGCTGAGGTCGAGGATTTCCTCTACGTTAGATTTTTGCAGCTTGGCAGTCATTTAATGGCTGTTGATGGCCCTTGAAAGCACCAAAAGTGCTTGTAATTGGGGGTTCAGTTTTGAATGGGGGGAGGTAAGGCAGGCAGGGCTACGGTGCAAGGGCGTAGCCAGCCCGCCCAATGGGTTGGGCAACCGGGCCGCCCTAAGAAACGGGCTGCCCGGTGTTTTTGACCTTTGAGGGTAGCCCGGTACCTACTCCTGGTAGTGCAGGTATTTTACGGTGTTTACTCCGGTTGCCTTTAAGGTCTGGTAGCTTACGGTAAGCAGGCTGATGAACATGATGCCAAAAGCAGCCAGCAGAAAGTACCAGATTTCAAGGTGAATACGGAATGCAAATGCATCGAGCCAGTTGCGGGCAAGGAGGTAAGCAATGGGCAGGGCAATGATGCACGAGAGCACCACCAGCTGTAAAAAGGGCTTCAGCACCAGTTGTACGATGTTTAACTCTGTAGAGCCAAGCGTTTTTCTGATGGCAATTTCTTTGAGTTTACGCTCAACCGTAAAGGTGGCAAAGCCAAACAGCCCCAGGCAGGAAATAAATACCGCCACCAGGGCTGCATATTTTGAGAGGGTGCCTACCCGTATTTCCTGGTTGTAAAGCTGTGCGTATTTGTCTGTTAAGAAGGTAAACTCAAAAGGCAGGCCGTTAATAAAAAAGTTGGCATATGCAGTCTTAAGTCGCTTAATGGTGGCCAGCTCATTGCCAGGCTCAAGGCGTACTACAATGTTAGAGGCAAAGTTATCAGTGGTGAGGTTGATAAAAAACGGGCCTACGTTTTCATACAGACTGGCAAAGTTAAAATCTTCGGTTACACCTATTATGGTGCGCTCCTGGCCCCACAGAGTTACTTTTTTGCCAATGGGGTCTGCAATGCCCATTTTATCAATGGCCGTCTGGTTAAAAATAATGGCCGCATTGTCAGTCTTAAAGGCCCTGTTGTAAGGCCTGCCGGCAACCATTTGTATGGCCATGGCATCAATAAAGTCCCAGCCGGCAGCTACGTTGCCAAACAACAGTTGGTTGCTGGGGTCGTTGCCTGGCCAGTTTAAATCAGTGGTGGTACCATAATCGCCCAGAAAGTAGGCAAAATTAGAGGCAGCGGCCACACCGGGCTCGTTTTTGATTTGCTGCAAAAAGTTATCTATTTCTTGCGGACTTAACCCCTGCCCCGTGTTGCGGTTATTGTCTCGAACACCCAGCCTGAACTCAATGGTGTGGGTTTTGTCAAAACCCAGGTTTTTGGTTTGGATCAACTCTATTTGCCGGGTTATGATAACCATGGATACAATCAACACAGTAGAGATGGCAAACTGAAACACCACCAGTGCCTTACGTACCAGTGCCCCCTTATTGTTTTTACTGATTTTGGCTTTGAGGGCCTGCACTGCGTTAAAGCCCGAAAGGTAGGCAGCCGGGTACAGGCCGGCAAAGACACCGGTAAACAGGGTAATACCCAACAGGCTTGCGATTACCGGAAAGCTAAAGCTAATTTGAATGGTTTTGCCTGTAATGGTGCTGAATTGTGGTAGCAGTAGTACCACCAGCACCAGGGCCAGTAAAAGTGCGGCTACCGCCAGTACAATTGATTCTGTAAGGTATTGCCACAGCAAGCTGCCCCTGGCAGCACCCATGGCTTTTTTTACTCCAATTTCTTTTAACCGTGAGGTAGCTTTGGCTACCGTCATAGTCATGAAGTTTACACAGGCAATTATGAGTATGAATACACCCAACAGCACAAAAAGCCTGACATATTCAATACGGCCACCAGCCTGCTTGCCGTTTTCATATTTGCCGTAAAGGTACTGGTTAGCATAGGCCCTGGCAAACAGGTGCTCCTTCAGGTTTTCGTTTTTGGTTTGTACAAAATTGTGCAGTTTACTATTGAGCTGGGTTAAAGTTGCGCCAGGCCTGATGCTTAGGTACGTCATGGGGTCTGCATTACTCCATTCATTTAAAAAGTCGTACTGTTTTAAAAATACATCCATGGGCACCACTACATCAAACTGCATGGTAGAGGCAGCCGGTACATCTTTAAACACCCCAGCTACTTTGTATTGCCCGCCAAACTCGTCGTCAATCCATTCAACGGTTTGCCCCAGTACGTCAGTACTACCAAACAGCTTTTTGGCCAGGCTTTCAGAGAGGGCAATATTGGTTACATCAGCCAGTACCTGGCTGGCATCACCCTGCACCAGCGGAAAGCTGAACAGCTTAAAAAAATCTTTACTGGCAAACTGGTTTTCAGTGATGAGCAACCGGTCGCTGCCGTCAGACAAGATCAATTGCTCACCTTCAAACCAGCCATAAGGCACTACATTTACTGCCATTTCAACCTCAGGTAGTTCATCAGTCAAGGCATTGGCCAGCAAAGCCGATGTGCTTTCAAAGGTTTGAATGCCATCAGGTGTAGGGGCATTCTGCATAACCTGAAGCAAACGGTCACCTTTTTCATGAAACTGGTCTACCCGAAACTCATCATATACCCAAAAGTAGATGAAAAGCAGGCAGGTTAACCCAGCAGAAAGGCTGAGGAGATTCATTGCAAAAGCATTTTTGCTTTTGTTGAAGCTCCTCAACGCAATAAAAACATTTTGTTTAAGCATCTGGATTGTAGGTTTTTACAAAGACTAATTCCCTTCAGCACCGGTTGCACCATGGGTTGACTTTTTTTAATTACCTAAAGCCGTGCCTGGCTTTACTGTAAACCCTGGTGTATAGCTAACCGTGCTGTTTAAATAACTGGCTATGAATACAATCAAACGTACTAACAGGTGGTACCAACACAAGCCAACTGTAGGGGCACGCTGGCCTGTGCCATAAAATAATTAAAAATGGAAAGCGCTAATTAAAACACAATAATACTGCTTAAAATAACCTTATTTTCATAGTGTGTAAATGCTTTTACAATTGGCTGCTGGCCTGTAATGGTGCCTAACAGCATGCGCGATTTTACGCTTACTAGAAGTATCTGGAAAGTGGCTTCAGTGCCAGGGCAGTAAGAGGTTACTACCCCGAGTATTTATTTTGCCTTATCTGCTCATGATAAGGTCATATTTGTAATTATCAGACTACAGAGAACCCATAATTACGCTATGTAATTGGTTAAAAGTTGCAACTAAAAGCTGCACGCAATACATAATAAGGCGCTGAATAACAGAAAAACTGTTGTAGGAAAGTGTGATTTGATTACTTGGTAAAGCTTCGCTACAGTAAGTACCAAAGCTTACTTTAACTGAATGATAGTACTGGTCTGGAGAAAATCAAAAGAAGGGCTACAATACAAAGGTTAATCTCAAATTGCAATGACCTCACAGCTTCGCTACTGCAAGTAACATTGCTTATCTGGTTTGTTAAAAAAGCCTGACGGTAGTAACTGTGCTAGACTTCTTATATACAAAAGAAAGCAAACGTAACCAGATAGCCAAGCCTTTTGTTTAATAATTTTTAAAATAATGCTCAACATAATAACTAAAGCACCAACCTACTATGCCCTACAACTGCCTGCCGGGGAGGCAACACAATACACAATTTTACAGGTAGGGTTGCCAACTGGTAGCATTGAACCGTAGAATGACATAAATTGATTGCTTGCTTTTATTTAAACCTGATACTATGACTAACAAAAAACAAGGGTTTAGTTTGAGTAGCCGGCTGGCAGACCATTTGGTGAATGCCATTTTTATTTTTACCAGTGTGTTTCTGGCTTTTTGGTTAACCGACTGGCGCGACACGAAAAACAGGGAGAAGCTGTTGGAGGCCTCATTAAAACAGATTGCTTCTGAAATGGCCTTTAACCACCAGCGCATTGAAACCACCTACCAGTACCACCTGAATGTAACGCGGCAAATTGACAGCCTGAGGCGTATTGAGGGAAGCAACTGGCAAGAGATGCACGGCTTTGCACTGAAGGGCTGGAATGGCCTGGGGCTAACCGTGCTGCGCTCTACCGCCTACCAAACCTTTTTGAATACTGGTATTAGTGACGTGGCCACGCTGGAACAGGCCAAGGCACTGGCCGATATTTACAATGCCCAGTCAATTGTAGAACGGTTTGACAATTCAACGCTAGATTTTGCCACCCGCAACAAGAATTTTACCAGCCTGCTACAAATGCGGCATACCTCTGGCATTTACACTGAAATACTGCCTGAAGTAATACACAATTACCAGCAGGAAGGCAAGCCCTGGTTGAAGGCTTACGGGTATGCGTTGGATGTTGAAGAAGAAGCCCTGAAAAAAACACTAGCCAATTGGGATTAAACCAGGCCCAACTGCCCAATGCCAATTATTCCCCCTACCCTGCTATTGTGGGAAGTTCAAAAAGTACAAAAGCGGCCTTGAGCGGAGGATGAGCGGACCTATAGCGGACCTACGCCGGACCTACATTTTTAATTTTTTTGACCAAATTCTTGGTTTTGTACAATTAAGCGCTGTTTACCAGGGGCAAAACAGAAAAAGCCCCGTACGTGCCATTAGCTGGCTTAGTACTGGGCTTTGCAGGGTCAGGGCAGTATTGGGCACCCTTAGTTGTGGTTTAACTCAGGTCTTGTTTTAGCTGGTTGTACAGCCGCTCTTCTCTAAAGGTAAGGCCGGTGCCCCCCTGGCCAATAGAGCCGGTAGCAATGTCGTTCAGTATGTTGTAGATTCTTCGCTTGCCACTGGTACTTAAATTATTTAATTCGTTTATAGTGATGCCCCTACTGTTTATTCTTTGCAAAAGAGTTTCAGGGGCATCAAAGGCAAGATTGTTTCTCTTGATATTTCTATTCAAGTTCCGAACAGAGGCAAACCGGAACAATTGCTGTTCGTCATCATCAGACTCATCATCATCGCTGTCGCTATCAAAGTCGTCTGCATCATCACCACTATCATTGTCATCGTTATTGTTACTCGTGTTCTGCGTGCTATCGGTACCGCCATCTAATGCAAGCCTGCCACTCAGTACTTCGTTCAGCAGTACTTCTGCATCAGCACCGTTTTCCATCCTTTTGGCCAGGTAGTCGGCCAGCTCATCAATAGTATCCAACAGGTAGGGGTATACTTCGCTCAACGCTACCGAGGGAAATTCTGGTATCTCTGTATTCCCTTCAAACTTATCGTTAAATGCCTGCATGGCCCGCCAGGCCAACAGGGTATAAACAGAAGTATCTATTTCTGCATCGGTACTATCAACCAGGTTGAACTCATTCAGCAGGTCTACCAGTGGCTCCAGCAAATCGTCCTGGGTATCGTCAAAATCGCTCAGTCTTTCTAAAAGAATGTCCTGTATTTTCTCGCCCATTTTAAAGCCGCTATAGGTGTTGTATTGGGCCAGCTCTAATGCTTTGGCTTTAGGCACATTAAAGCTGTTTTTAAACAGGTTGTACATTTTATTGCCTGTAGGGCTCAGGGTGCCCTCCATCAGGGCTTCATAATCCTGCGGGGTATTCAGCGGGTAATCCTTCCCTGTTTTTACATCAGTTACTTTTACTATGTTACTATAGGGCAAATGGTAGGGCACCACAATTTCTTTTTCATGAGGAAAACGCGAGATGTTCTCTACATCAATATTCATGACATCTTTTAAATTGGCATGGTAGATGAAGCCATTTGATGTAGCAAATTTTTTAGCCTGCTGTGCTGAGGTGGTGGTTGAAACGTAAGCGCTCCGCTTACGGTACTCTTGCGCTTTTTCGGTATGAAAAAGTAAATCGGCTTCGGTACCCTGGGCACGGAAGCCGTTCCAGTCTTTTATGGCAAAAACAGGCAGGGTAGACCCACGCATCACTATTTTTGTTTCTGGGTGTGAGCCACCAGGCACGCCTTTTCGCTCTAGTTCAGTTGAAGCATCAGGGTCGGGAATAATTGTGTTAGGAAATATGAAATCATCTGATAGTAATACCGGCCGTATGCCATTTGTTTGAAGGTTACTACCATAGTATGCATTACCAATTCTACTAGTTTCTTTAAGCCAGTACCTGGTGGTAACCAATTGGGCCATGGTCAACCTCTGGTAGTTGTCAATTAATGTGTTTTGCTGGTCAACAGTGAGGTAGTTGCCTATGGTGTTGTTGTCAATAAACGTCACGTTGTCTCTTACCTGCCCGTCATTCTGAAACTGGCCAGTTGCATTGTTGTAGTTTTTGCCAAAGGGTATTGGGGTATTGGGCCCTGAGAGGTTGTAGAGTTCATTTCTTACCCGGCCAATTTCGCGCACAAGTTCTGTGGTATCGCCCGCCTGGCTTTGGGCATCGATCAGGTCTTTTTGCAACCTGTCTAACCTGCTAGACAATGTTTGGCGCTTGCTCAGGTTTTGTAACTTGGTGTCGTAGTCTTTGAGCTTATTTTTATTAATGCGGCCGGGCCGTTTGGTTTTACCGGTAATTGAATTACGTCTACTGCTTGGCATAATGCTCTAGGGTTATTCTTGTTATTCTAATTGTTATGTATTGATTGGTTGGGTATGAATACCAGGCTCAAAACACAGGTTTTGCGCCCGGTAGTGGCTGGCCCGGCGCTATATGGCTTCTATTTCTATTTGCCTGAGCTTTTTCAGCATGTGGCGCAGTGGCCTTTGGCGGGCGGCGGCGTTGGCCACCACTACCAGTTCAGCCTCAGTGCCAGCAACCTCTGCCAGCAGCAATACATGGCCAAATACATCGGTCAGGGCGTGTTGCAGCATTAGGGCATATTTTGCCTGCTTGCCCTGCTTTGCTTTGGTTATTTTGGCTTCTGCCTCAGCGTTGATCTCGTCTACCAGGGCCTGGTAGGCTGCCGGGGGCAGCAATGCTTTTTTTGGTTTAATGGCGGCTACTGCCGCCTGGGCCTTTTGCCGGTGCTTAGCTTCATGCTGCTGTAGCTTTTTAAGGCCATGCGTGTAGCGGCCATGGGCCCGTTGCAGGTCTTCTTCCAGGGTGTGGAGTACGGCCGCTTTAATGGCCGCTTTTTGCTGCCGCTCCAGGCGGCCCACCAGCTGCACCACCCTGTTGGTAGTGGTTTGCACCACCAGCCGGGGCGAGGCCTCGGGGCTGTTGCCGGTAATCTCTACCATTTCACTTATGTACTGGCTTACCAGGTTGCTGCCCTTGAGCAGCACATGGTCAAGGTAACGGCTGGCCAGTGAGGTGATGCGCTCTGCGGTAACCGCCTCATGGTGCACGCTTTTGCTACTGGCCTGCCGCATGTGGTGCAGCTTGCCGAGGCCGTCATAAGCGCGCTTGCCATCAGCACATACCATTTTATTGTGTTTGCCGGCCCGGCTGGTGGCATACCGCATCATTTCATGGTGGGCAGGGTCAGCCTGGTGGCCGCCTTTGGGGTTAAAGCCCTGGGGCAGCTCAGTAATGTAGGTGGTGTTGTTTAAAAACTGGTGGGGCAGGCGGTGCGGCTCGTGCTGCGCCAGGGCTATTTTGTGGTGCCTCATTAAAAACACAGGGTATTTGCCTTCTGCCTGAAAGTAGGCATCGTCATCATCTAAATAGAAGGGGCCAAAGGGGCCTTCATGGTCTTCTGGCATAGGGGCATGGGCCATTTTGGGTCTGTATTTGCCCTGTTGGTGGTAGGGCGCATCTTTTATTAGTGGCATAATTGTATGTGTTAGGGTGGGCAGCCCATAGTTCGGGCTGCCCAATAGGGTAAAAGGTCAGTTATTAATTGTATTGCTGGTTGTAAAGGGCCGTGGCTTCGGCCAGAAGGCTTTCAAAGCTTTCATGACTGTCATATTCAAAATCAGGGTATTGCTCATTTATGCTTAACAGTAATTGCATAAGCTTTTCGGCATTAACTAAAAAAGCCTTAATAAGGCCTTGTTTTGTGAAGTTGGCCGTACCGATATAGTCTCCGGTAAGAGTAACACTATCTTCTAGTTGACTCATGTTTACAACACCATTGAACGCCCAATACTTAAAAGTATAATCTTGGCCCTGTAGCAGTTTTATTGCGGGTAACAGAAACAAGTTTTTAATGGTTGGCTCCATAATATCTGTTATTACATGAGGCTGCTCTTGCTGGCCAACTACCACTTTAACTTTGAAAGAATCAACATTAAACTCGTTGGGCTCCATTAGAGTACTTAATTGATTCCATTCATTTTCGGGTACCTCTGGCCCTTTGCGGGTAATTACATAACAAGTAATCATATCGTTATCTTTTTATGCGTGTTCTATTGATTGGGTTAATAAATATTATTGATAGCCTTTATTTCATTTTTGGTAAAGCTAAAGTCTTTAAGAGTACCATTGCTGTCAGGATAAAACTGCGATATTCTACCATTCTTTTTCACACCGAATACAGCATCATTAGCACCTACCGATACTTGATGAAAATCTTGAGGGTTACGCTTACCAGTAAGGTGGTCACCTAAACCATTTGCTGTGGCTTGGGCTATGTAATTATCAAATTTGTTTTGGGCATTACTGCCAAGTGGCCACATAGTATTGTTATCATCAATATTGTCAGCACTAAAAGAAAAATACTCGTAGGTATGCCTTTGCGAGAAGTGATTCCACCTATGCTGCGGCACATAAAACGTATAATTGTTAGAGTTGCCTTTAGTACCGTTGTCTAAGTAATAAATTGTACCTATGTTATTGGGTGGGCTATTCAAGTTACCACCATTATTGGCTTTACGGTTGGCAAAGCGGCTAATCCGGCCGACCATGTCTTCAAATCGCTGTACATGAGATGCTGCATCATTGGCATTTAACTCATCAATGGCGCTAACGAGTTTCCTTACCCGCGTTGCTGTATCATTAAACCGCTTGCTGTTTCTTTTTAACAAAGCAAGAAAATCTGCATTTTCAATAGTCTCTAATTTGGTGGCAGCTACTCGAATTAAACTCCCGGTTTCATCGGCACCGGCTTTTTTACCCAAGGCCTTAAATAAGTCTGTCAGGGTTTTGTTGGGCTCGGTACCGGCAGGCATATCACGTACATATTCTTTAAGCTTAGCCAGTGTAACGCCTTTAGGACCAATTTTAAGTGATGTTTTTATCAGTGAGGTCGTCTTTTTTATATTTTGCGTATCTCCTATTTGTGTAATCAGTTCTTTCAACGCCGTACCAGGCTGCTCATCTTTTGCTTTTTGTGCTTCAAAAACAAGGTTAGTCACCTCATTTATTTTAGTCCTGGGTTTTGAGTTCTTCACCACATCAAATATGTCTGTAACTTCTTGAATACTGAATTTGTCATTCAAAGTATTCACTAAAGCCCCTAAATCCTCGGCTACCTTTACTTTTGGGGCAAAGTTTAACTCCAGTACTTTCTTAACTAACTTGTCAATATCAGCAACCGTGGCATCGGGCCACTTCTTGTAAACTGCTTCTACCAAGGTGGCTGTTTCAGTCATGGTACTGGTATCACCCACAGTTTTGACCAACTTATCTAACTCATCCAGCACTTCGTTGGGCTTATTCTTATCTGATTTTAATGCTGCCACAACCAAATCACTGGTTTCATTAAAGGCCTGCCCCCATTTGCTGTTAAATTGGTTTACTAAATCGGCCACTTCATTGAGCTTCATTTTTCGCTTACCAGCTACTTGAAGCACGTCTACCAACCTATCAGACACATTGGTGTTTTGGTTTTTACCCAGCTTAGTAACTGATTTAACCAATGAGGCAACATCTTTTAAAGGTGTGTTTTTGTATTGCTTTTCTACTTCTCTGATCAGCAACACACTATCATCAATTTCACTACTTTTACCAAGCAGCTTTAGCAAAGCGGTTACTTCTTTAACAACATCAAGGTCTTTGTTTGCTTTTACCTTACTGGTTGCCCTTAACAGCTGCCTTATCTCATTTATTGTGGGGCTGCCATTACTGCTTTTAGCTTGCTTAATCAGTTCCAATACTTCGGCATTGGTATTTGACTTACCTTCAATTGTAAGCAGGCCGTTTATGTTTTGGTAAAACTTTGGTAGTTCCGAGAACTCAGTTAAATTCTCTTTTTTACGGGCTTCAACTAATATTTCATCTAATTGTTGAATTGATACATTGGAGTCGGCATCAATGGCATTGGTCACTATTTTAACGACTTCTCGCAAGGCCTTAGTTTGATTGCTGTTTTTGTCCTTTGCTGTGCCTGGTAATCCATTACTTGCAGTAATAACCTTATTTATGAGTGGTTCAATGACCGTTTGAGATTGCTCTCGGTTAAAATTGTTTACACTTACTTCAAGTTTAGAGAGTATTTCAGATGTGTACAATTGCTTATTTGGTGCCGCATTATTATTCCGTACTTTATTGTTATTGCTATTATTATTGTTTTTTCGATTATTTTTCTTTTGCTGACGTTTCAGCTTTGCTTTACCTTTTAACTTGGGAGGCATAACTTTTTGATTTAAGGTTTTGAATGAATTGCTCTACAGCAGTTGGGCAATAACTAGTTATACCCATTTTTGCTGTAGGCTTTCTTTGTTTTTGGCCTGTGCATCAAGGTACCGTTGGGTGTGTACCACAAACCTGGTTTCGGCCGCAAAGGCCTGCTTTACGTCGGCCAGGGCATAAGCCTCAATGGTGCCGCCGTTGGCTTCAAACTCCTGAGGGGTAAGCTTGTCGCGCACAAATTCATCAAGAGGCCGCTCAGGCACAATGCTTATGAATATGCCGTTGCGCTTTTCTTTGTTGTTGGCATCTTCTGGCCGGGGGGCGTATATGGGCTTGCCATTGGCATCTACCTCGCTAGTGGGGTATATGAGGCGGCCCTTGCCCAGGTCGTACAGGGGTTCAAGGTTAGCCAGCACGTCATCCTGCTCACGCGGGCCCAGCTCTGGCGGCGTGCTGCCGTCCCAAAGCTCGGTGCCATCGTCAGCTTTGGTAATGGGTTTGTTAATGAGGTCACGCTGCTGGGGCCCGCGGGCATCATCGGCCGCGGTAATGGCCTTGCTGCGCTGGCGGCCCTGCACTGGCGCGTTGCTGGGGCCGGTGTCTCTGGTGGCCCTTGAATATACTGCGTTGGCCCGCTTTCTGGGGGCAGTAGGTGCCTCAAAGCGCTGGGCCCTGTTGGCCCGGCGGTTGCTGGTGTTGGCCGCACCGTCTTTCTGTTTTTTGCGGCCGGGGCTGGCCGCACCGCTGCTGGCATTGGTTTGCAGGTTGCGGCTGGCCTGCTGGCGGCGCAGCTTGGGTATGCCGGCACCTTGCCGGTTTTTATTTTTATTTGATGGTAGCATGGGTTGGGGGGTTAGGGTATTGCCCTGTTTAAATAAGAGCCTGGTGGCTATGAGTAGTAATAGTAGTAATAGGTGCGAGCCTCCGGGCTCGCACCAGTAATAATCGTTACTTAGCTTACTTTGGCTTTGTACACCACAATCAGCTCGGCATTGGCCATTTGGGCCTTATCACCCTGCACGGTAAACTTCCACTCGGTGCCCTCTTTGGCTACAGCCAGGCTGCCCACCTGCAGGTAGGTGTTGTCTGTGATGCGCACCTCGTCATTGAGCATAAAGCTGGGCCGCTCGTCACCCACGTAGCTGTAACGCATGTAAATGGCGTGTACCTTGCTGCTGCTCATGGCCGGAAACATGTCACGGGTAAATGTAATGACCAGGTCATCATCATCACTATTAAGCCACTGGTTCCACTCTGTGGTAAAGCTGTAGGCCATGTCAAAAAACATGGTGGCGTTGTAGGGCTTCAGGGCCGCCTTTACGGCATTGGCAAAGGCACTGCCGCCCTGGTTGGCCGTGTAACGCAGCTTAATGGTTACGTCAATCAGGTCTTCAATATTGTAGTTAAAGTCCTTTTTGCCGTTTAGCTCAAGCCGCCATAATGATACGGCACCGGTGCCTTCAAACGGCAGGTAGCGGTCGTCATAGTAGCGCAGCTCAAACAGGCCGTTGTTTTCAGTATACTCGTCAACATAGCTCAGTGCCACCTGCTGGTTGGCCTTCCAGTCATTGCGGATGCCCATGGGCTGGTTGCCTTTGGGATCAAGCAGGTACTTCACGGCCTTAATGTCATCTTCAAGCACAACCTTGTTGTTGAGCTGGGTCAGGGTGGCGTTCACGTACTGGCCCTCGCCGGCATCAAATGCCAGGGCAATGTTTTTGATCTGGCGCTTGTAGTGGCCAGGGAAGTCATAGTCAAACAAAGCCTCAGTTAACCTGAACTCACACACACCCTTGGTAATCAGCTGCATAAAGGCCAGCGGATCAAGCTCAAGCAGGGAGATGTTTTTGGTAATTTCAAGGGTGCGCACGTCTTGCTCAATGTACCCTTTTTCCATGCGGCTCAAATCAAAGCTCAGGCTTTTGCCAGAGAGCAGGCCCTTTTTCTGGCTGTCCCAGTACATGCCGTTGATGTAGTTTACCTCAGTGGCTTTGGTGCCTGTTTCATACTGGAAGGCTTTTTCGGCCTGCTTGGCCATGTCATGCGCCATTTTGTAGGCATCGTAATACATGCCAGAGAGCTTGCCGGCCATCCACTGGTACAGCTGTTTGTTGGTAAACTTTTCAGTCATGAAGGTGGCTACCGACTGGTTGTTTTCAATTTCCTGCTGGTGTATTTCCAGCTCACGTTGGGCTATTTCTTTTTGCAGCTCGGCACTTCTGATTTGTATTTCCAGCTGTGCCAGCTCGCCAACGGCCATGTCGCGCTGTAGCTTCCAGTCTTCAACCGAGCGTTTGTGCTGGGCATAGATGCCGGCCACCTCGCCGCCAAGGCTAAGGCCTTCTGCCACTGACTCACTGGCACCGCCAAAGCTCTGGAACATTTTGCCCACGTTGCGCCCACCAAGGGTTACCCCAAAGTTAAACGGCCCTATGTGGTTGTCAGGAAACAGGTAGGACAACCCGCTGACGATTTTTGTAAGCACCACAGCCCCGTGTATGGCAGCGGCACCAACCATCATACCAATCTGGATGTCTTCCTCTTTAATAAGGCCTTCATCAATGAGGCGCTGGTAGTGGTCGCGCTGGCCTTCAGCATTGATTTTGCTTTGTTCCAGGCTCAGTATGTTCTCTTCAGCATCAGCAATTTGCTTTTCTTTTACCTGGGTGGTGAGGCCTAGCAGGGCAAACTCGTTTTTGTTGTTGAGTATGCTCAGCGCCTCGGCATCTTTCTTTTCAATGGCCCCCAGCAGCTCACTGCCCAGTGCCTCTACCTGTTGGGCAAATTCTTTGGCCTTGCTTAGCATGTAACTAAAGCGGTAATGGGGTACCTCTAAGCTCATGCCGGCCAGTGCTGCGCCCAGGCCACCGCCACCTGCCACAGCATTTACCAGGGCCGCCGGGTCAATGGGCGGCTGGAATAAGGCCAGCGGTTGCTTTTCGCCCATGATGTTCAGGCTGTGGCGTATTTTGTACAGGCGGTCTTCTACGCGGCCCCAGTAGTCCATAAATACCGTATTTTCTGGTATAAAGAAGTAGGGGTCAGCTATAGAGTCATGCACGGTACCGGCATACGTCAGGCTGTCGTAGGCAGCTGTCGTGGTATTCTCTAAATCGAAAATAAAGTCATAGTCGTTGCCGGTACCGGCACTGCTGTCAGTATAGTGCTTCAGGGCATCGTACGAAACATCATCAGAGAGTACCTTCTCGCCCAGGTTTTCTGGTTTTTTGCCCAGCAGGTCGTAAGCCAGTACGTACAGCATGCGTGCCTCATTAATGCTTTCGCGCGTGTATTGGCGGAACAGCATATCGCCCCAGTCCAGCAGGTTGTCAATGTAATTCATGACAATGGCCTTGCGGTAGGCTATTTTGCGGTACTCGGCAATGGCATGCGGGTCAAACGGATCTTCAAGGTAGGTGCTGATTTGCGTCTGGGTGTTATCCATGAGCTGGTAACGGTAGTACAGCTTTTCGCAAATGGCCAATACCTCTTCCAGGTTGCTCTTGGCGGCCGTGAGTAGCGTTTCGCGGTCAGGGTCGCTATTGGCAGTGGTTAACCCGGCTACCTGCGCTTCAAGGTCAGTAAATATTTTCCAGCTGGCTATTGCCTCCAGGTCATAGCCAGTTTCGGCTGTTACAGTTTCTGGCGTGGTAATGCCCTGGAACACGGTGGCAAACTGTGCCAGCTGCTCGGTAAAGCTGTCTAGCGTATCACTGGTTACCTGGACATCATCAATAAAGTACTGCATGCTGCCCTCAAGGGAGTCAATAATGGCCCCAATGTCTGTAGCCAGGAAGGGCAAAAACTTCCAGTAGTTACTTACTTCTGTGGGGTCAAAGATGTACTCGTACCACTCTTTGGCGTACTCAAACTTCTGGTCAGCATTGAGCGACATGGCAATGTGCAGGGGCGCGTGGAAGAAGATTTCCCAGTAGTAAATGCCGTTGGCACTGTTAAAGTCAAGGTGGCTGGTTACGGGCAGGCTTTCTACCTTATCTTTTTCTACATAAATAACGCCTGCGGCCGAGGCCCCATCTTCAGTACTGAAGGCCGGCACTTCATCAATTTGCTGCACGGTGGCATTGAGCAGGCCGCCAATGCCCTGGGGGGTATCTACCGAAGCCAGCAGGGCCTGGTTCAGCGCATCGGCTGTACTGGTGGTGAGCCTGATTACTTCATAGGGCACCTCATCAATTTCATAAGGAATGGCCCCGGTGTAGCTTTCATGGGTTTCATCAGTCACAAAGGCTATGTAGCCATCATCCTGAATAAAGTACAGGTTTTCATCTTTATTAAGGGCGGCACTTATGCTGGTGCGCAAGTCACTGGGGAAGTTACCCCAGTTGCCTTTAATGGCAGCACCGTTGTCAGTAAAGGTTTCTGGCGTTTCGCCACTGGCAATTTTGTAGTATTGGCTGCCAACGGTCAGGTATACATAACTGCCCAGCACAAAAGCGGCCGATACTTCAGTAATGCCCTGTGCAATGGTTTTGGGCACTATGGTAGGGGCATCGCTTACGCTGTAACCATCAGTAGCATTGCCCGTAATGGCATGCATGGTATACTGTGTACCGCTAAACAGGTACACTTCACTACCCAGCACATAGGCGGCATCAATGGTGCCTGTTTCAAAGTTATTAACCCAATTGGCAAAGTACTCAATGGTATTGTAAACATTAGCTTCAGCAGTATTTGTGTAGGCATTAAACACCACAAAGGTGTTGTTGGTATTTTCAAACAGGCAGTAAGTGCCTGTGCCGTCAAAAGGTACCACAGCATCTGCCGAGTGGTGCGTACTTACCAGGTTACTCAATAAGGTGTTTAAGGTTGCTGGCCCGCTAACAATGGTGTTGTAGTCACCATTTTGATAAGTAATGTAATTGGCCCCAGCAATTAGGTAAGTGGTAGTGGTACCCGCATTGGTAGCTGTATAAGCGGCAGTGATTGTGTTAAGGTTCAGGTCAAACGCAACCCCCTGCCCAAAGGACTCTGCTATTTTACCATCGGTTACCCATTCAATGTTTGCCGGGCTGGTTTTGTTTATATCACTGGTGTTTAACACCATAAAGTTTTGCCCGGAAAACAGGTATACCTTATCACTGTAGGCCATGGCGGCATCAATACTTACGGCATTGGCTTCAGCCTCGGCACCACTGTATATGTAAAATTCTCCTTTGTTTGCATTGCCCAGGTACAAGGTAAACTTGTTAGAGCCAGCAGGCATTTTACATACTATATTGGTACTGTAGTTAAAGGCAACACCTGTCAGTTCAGTATCGGCTACAGGGCTTTCAAGGGTTAGTTTACTCAGGTCAGCCTCTAACAAATACTGGGTGCCGTTGTCTTCATAGGTAAGGTACAGGTTGTCACTGTTGTCTGCCCGGGCCACCTGTACGGTATAGCCAGTGTAGGCAGCCACAGCACTGCTTGTAAAGCCAACGGCCTGCAGCAACTCACTTACCGTAGCCGTTTTTGGGTAGTCACTGTCAACATCAGAGGCAGTAGCTGTGGCACCGTTAAGGTCACTCAGGTCTAAATTAAAGGCGGGCGAAGTGTACTTAACAAACTGGCTGCCGCTAATCAGGTATACATTACCGTCATAAGCAAACCCTGAGGTTACCTGTGCAGTGTTGCCTGGGTTAGTAAAGTTATTGGCTTCGCCCCATTGCTCAGCAATAGTATGGTCAGTACCTGCATTAAGCTTGCGGTATATGCCCAGCGTATTGTTAAACAGATAAACCTCATCATCAGCGCCATAAAAAGCCGCATCTACCACGTCCCAATCAGGGTATTTGTTCTGGTCGTCAGCCAAAAGCTGCGGGTACCCGTCAACAATATTGCTCAAGTCGCCACTGGGGTAGCAATACACCTGGTTACCTGAAAAGAGGTAAAAGTACTGCCCGTCATTATAGCCGGCGTCTAACACTTTAGTGTCTTGAATATTGTTTTGCACTTGCCCCCAGCGGCTGGCATTGTCAGCATAGGTGCTGGCCTGGCCTGCATCATAGGTAAAGTACTGGGTGCCGGCCATGTAGTAGGTTTGGGTGCCATCGTAAAAGGCTGCGGTTATGCCGCTTTCAGCCGTAGGCAAATCTTCGCTATTGCTGGCCAGGCTTTGGGGCCACGCATCATCAGCTAGGGCAGTAGCATAGGGTTTTACCAAAAAGCCGCCACCTTTAAAGTCATAGGCAAACCAGGGGCCGTCAAGGCTGTCTTCAATAGAGTTGAGCATCACTATATCGTCACTGTCCAGCTGGCTGGTATCTTCTTCAGGGAAAAGGTTGCCGAATATGGTCAGCCCCCGGTTGTCATAGCTGGGTATGTCACTTTCAGTATAAGTGAGCAGCTCTGAAGTAAGGCGGTAGGCCACCTGCTTGTCATTGCCGTTGGTGGTGTAGCTACAGCTTACAATGATGTTCTCATAGGTATCATCGCCCAGTTTTTCTGAGTTTTCAACAAACAGCTCTACATCGCTAATACTGTTGCTGGACTCAATGCTGGTGCTGAGCAATTGGGGCTGAGACCACTCTTCATTGAGGTTATAAAACGAGAAGTAGATTTTAACCCGGTAGGTGGTGTTGTTTTCAGTGCTGGCCTCCTGGTCGCCCTCATCACCAGTAATTGATACTGATGCCGAGCTGGCCGTATCCTGGTCAACATAACTGTCAGTCACTGCCCAGAACACAAACACCCGGTAAAAGGCATAAACGGGGTATACCCTGTATGATTCTATGCTGGTGTTTACCTTCATCCAGGGCTCCCAGGTGGCGCCGCTGCTTTCGCCATTTTCAAAGGCGCCAAACCGGTAGTAGTAGCGCAGGGGCTCTACTTTGGTGCGGCCAAACAGTACCAGCTTTTTGTCAGTGCCGCTACTGCCTGCCTCGTCATACACGTAGCCGCCGGCAATTTTAAGGCGCGATACCTCGGTGTATTCATCCAGGTATTTTTTGTATACCCGCTCTACAGCATCTTCAGTAATTTCGCCCTGCATCAGCTCTTCTTCCAGGGTTTCAAAGGCTGGTGTTTTGGTGTCGCGCAGCTCGGGCCGCAGGTAGTTTTCAGGGTATAGAAACACCTTGCGGTTGGCCTCCCATACGCGGTAGTTGCGCATCCACTGCCATTGTATGCGCAGCTTTTCTTTTACCTCTTCATCGTTTTGGCCGGCCAGGTCTACAGCCTCCAGGTTAATGAAGTAGCGGTGCATGTACAGCTGCATGGCAGCGGTGGCCTCTTTAATGCGTGATGTGGTAGCCTCGCTTTCCATCATTACATCAATGAGTGTTTTCTCGTACAGGTCGCGGGCATCGTCAAGGTCAGTATCAGTGGCAATGGCATAGGGCACCAGGGCGTTGCGCTTTATGGTGTTCAGCTCACCCTCTACCTGATCAAGGCGGGCCTTGTAGTTGTCGTTACACGCTACCGTGCCCAACATTTGGTAAATGTTGGCAGCGGCCGTGGCGCGGTCTACCGTTGTACCGTACAGATGCGTCCAAACATCGTCATACAGCTTAGAGGCATCTACATTCATTTCCTGCGCTTTGGTTAGTATGCGGTGCAGGCTAATGATGCCTTCCATCTCAAACCGGCGTTCAAAGCTGCTTACGGCTTCTAAAAAGGCGTTTTGCTGTTTTACCCAGCGCACCTCGTCTTTGTCAAAGCCAAATATTTCAGACACGGCCAGGTAGGGCTCCTGTTCGGCCCCATCGCCCATATGCAGCAGGCTGGTAAGCGAGTATTTGTCGTTGCCAAAGGTATCTTCCAGCTTAAAGAAGTTAGAAAGTACCAGAATATCGCTTAGCAGAAAGTCTACCCACTCGCCCCAGCGGTAGTATATGCTTTTGGGGTACACGTTGTTTATAAGGAACACGTTTACAAGGACCTTGAGG